>JBCCXG010000050.1:0-16254 GCA_039191945.1 Bacteroidota bacterium | reverse complement strand
GAAAAATGGTGCGCTAGATGCGCACCATCTCCTGATTTTTTAATGCAATAGGGCATCACAAGGATGCACCAGGGTCAATTATGGTATTGTACGCATCGCGTACTCAGCATGTGACGATCCCCAATGACGGAATGATAGATTTGCCCATCACCCTTTTTCAAAGTAATGATACCCGCAGTATTGCTATCCTTTAGCTCGTTGTCCCACCAGTTGCCGCTGACGGTGATTTGGCGGAAAAGGTGCCCGGGCTCACCGAAACCTCCGTAGAGCATATGCATATCGCTGTCCTCACCGTCGATCAGGTATTGACCTGCGTGATGCCATCCACCAAAGAAGTGAAAAAGGTGCTTCCACTCATGGATAGTGGGAACATGCCAGCCCTCCGGACATGCATTTTGAGATTGTTTGTAGTTATACAGGCGACCGTACTTGTTACAAAACTCCTTAAGATCATTGTAGCAATAGGATCCCTCTACCCTGAACTGAGCATTCTCCGCAAACCACGTCCTCATTATATCTCCAGAGTGATGTCTACGGATAAATGTGATGGTCTTATACTCTCTACCATCTCTAGGATCGGTAAAAGTCCCCATCGTATGATCAAACTTCTTTCCTTCCTGCACCTGGATCTGCGCCAGTACCGGAATTCCAGTCAGTACCAAAAGGCCAATAGCTGTAATCACTTTCATGTTCATCGCTGTTCCGTTAAGTTTTGCATACAACGTAGTTTATGCTTTGGCTTCAAAGAACGCAAAACATGAGGTATTGACCGCGTAAGGTTGAATGAAACGGGTATTTCAACCCATATTTGGGTACAAAACCGGTATCATCCAATTTTATAGTTGTTGCTGGTTGAATGAAGTGAGCCTAAGAGACTGCTGGAGAACCTCTTACAAACTCTCTTGAAGCCTAATGCCTTTTGCGCAAACCCCTCAATGAGTGTAAGCGAGCACTGGTCATCCCAACTTCCGCTTGTAGCTTTCGTAGCCTTGACTTCGAAGTTGAATGTATTTTCCCTCCCGCCATACCCCAATGTCAGGATGGGATATCCCGTTGAATGTCGTCGTCTTTACCATGGTATAGTGCATCATATCCTGGAATACCAACGGGTCACCAATCTTGAGCGGTTGCTCAAAGGAGTATTCGTCCAGGTAGTCTCCAGCGAGGCAGCTCAGGCCTCCGATCCGATACCTATAAGGACCCTCTGACGGCTCCTGGTGCGCATTTAAAATCCTTGGGCGATAGGGCATTTCCAAGCAATCAGGCATATGACAAGTAACCGATATATCGGTGATTGCCGTCAAAATCCCTCCATTTTCCACGATGTCCAGCACCGTGGCCCTCAGGTCACCAGTATCCCATGCCACGGCACTACCTGGCTCCAAAATGAGCCGCAGCCCATGTCTCTTCCGAAAATCAGTCAGGAGAGCGATGAGTCGGTGCACCTCATACGCCTTGTGCGTCATCAAATGTCCCCCACCAAGGTTCAGCCAGGTGACATCTGCCAGTAAGTGTCCGAACTTCTGCTCCACCGCTTCGAGTACGCGTTCCATGGCCTGGGCATCCGATTCGCAAAGTACATGTAGATGCAATCCTTCGATTCCCGGTGGCAGGCCGCCCTTTAGATGTTCGGAAGTCAGTCCAAGGCGTGAGGTGGCATCAGCCGGATTGTAAAGATCCGTAGTCACGTCGGACCATTCGGGATTGATACGAAGGGCACAACTAACACCGGAGGGAATCCGCGTCTTGTAGGCCTCCCATTGGTTTAAAGAATTGAATGTTAAGTGCGAGGAGATGGCAGCTATTTGGTCAAAATCCTTCTCCGGATAGGCCACCATATAGGTATGGGCCTTTTCGCCCATTTCCTCGAAGCAAAGCCGCGCCTCATTTAGGGAACTGGCAGTGGCGCCTTTTAGGTACTGACGAACCAGGGGAAATACTGGCCACATCGCAAATCCTTTGAATGCCAAAATGATATCTACGCACGCCTCACGTTGCACGCGTTGGATCAGTTCCAAGTTGGCGATCAGACGCTCCTCATCCAGGACAAAACTCGGCGAGGGGATCTTACTGTAGTCCAATCAGGATAAATATTTGGAACGAAGTACGGCCATATGATGCAGTTGATGGCCCACAATGATGTATCCGAGCTGTGTGACATCAATGCGAAAGCCACTCGCCGAACCAAAACGGTTAAGATCTTTCGCGTCGAAGCTGTCATACAAATCGATGGTAGAGTTCCGGGTATTGGTAAATTCCCTGACTAAATCGGACATCACTCGCTGATTTGCGTGGCAATTCTTCACATAATCGTCCTGTTCGAAACCTGCAAGATCTGTCATATCTCCGCGACCAAATCGCAGCGCCCGATACGAAAAAACACGCTCAGCATCGCAAATGTGCTGAATCAGCTCCTTGATGGTCCATTTCCCTTCATCGTAGGAAAAAGCCTCCTTTTTTTCCGGGATCATCGCCACCAGTTCCAAAAATTCGTCTCTTGATTCAATAAAGGCGGGCATCAGTTCCTTCTCCTCCGGAACCATACGCACGTAACCTCTGTAAAAGTTGGGTACTTTTTCCAGTTCTGGTCTTACCATTGTTTTGATCACTGTCATCGTAGTAGTATGGGTTGAGTATTTTCTATAAGCTCAATGTTAGTCCATTTCGAGATCTACATCGTGTAGCTCATGCCAAGATAGGCCGTATGTCGCCAGCTGATCCAAGAATGGGTCTGGATCAAATTCTTCGACATTGAACACACCGGAACCCTTCCATTGCTCCGTCAACATCATCATCGCCCCTACCATCGCCGGCACTCCCGTGGTGTAGGAAACCCCCTGGGCACCTGTCTCTTTGAACGCCTGCTGGTGCTGACAATTGTTGTAGATATAAAAAGTCCTCTCTCGGCCGTCCTTGAGTCCACGAATGCGACAACCTATGCTGGTTTCCCCCTCGTAATTGTCTCCGAGCTCGCCAGGATCGGGAAGTACTGCCTTCAGAAACTGTAAAGGAACAATCTCCCTTCCCTCGTAGGTGATTGGCTCGATGGACGCCATACCAATATTTTGGATTACACGTAAATGTGTGAGGTATTCATCGCCAAAAGTCATCCAAAAACGTGCACGTTTTAAACTGGGAAAGTTCTTCACTAAGGATTCCAGTTCCTCATGATAAATAAGGTAGGAACTGCGTTGA
Organism: Bacteroidota bacterium; assembly: GCA_039191945.1. Lineage (GTDB taxonomy): Bacteria > Bacteroidota > Bacteroidia > Cytophagales > Cyclobacteriaceae > JAWPMT01. The sequence continues at coordinate 13,059 of JBCCXG010000050.1, read as the reverse complement.
CCAATGTTCGGATAGCTCAATTCCTTTCGGATGGCATGAGGCTCCGTCAAGTGCCACCCACCATTCTCATAGTACTTCCCTTTTTGCGTGACCTCCCTTATGTTGATTTCTGGGTTGAAGTTGGTCGCAAAGGGTCTACCGTGATCCCCACCATTGCAATCCACGATATCTAGGTAATGCATCTCATCAAAGTGATGCTTTGCCGCCCTTCCCGTAAATATGCTCGTCACACCGGGATCAAAGCCACATCCCAGGACCGCCATCAGTCCCGCATCTCGAAATCGGTCTTGATAAGCCCACTGCCACTTATATTCAAACTTTGCTTCCTCGGGTGGTTCGTAGTTAGCCGTGTCCAGATAGTGTACGCCAGTCTTGAGGCATGCATCCATAATCGATAAATCCTGATAGGGCAATGCGACATGAATAACCAATTGGGGTTGGTGTCGCGAGAAAAGCTGAACTACATCGCCTACTTCATCTGCGTCTACCTGATCGACCGTGATATCTACTCCCAGGTCACGCTTCACATCCGCAGCGATCTCTTCACACTTTGATGGTGTGCGACTCGCCAAAACGATCTCATGAAAAATGCTCGAAGCTTCAGCACACTTGTAGGCCACAACGCGCCCAACACCACCGGCCCCGATGATCACGATCTTATTAGGCATGTAGTTCTTTCTGTTGGTGACGCGCAAATGTAAGGTGTGCCGACCTCAAATGCTCAACTCGCTGAGCAAATCCGCAGCAGGGCAAGAAGTCGGTTTTAAAAACTGGTCCCGTTAAAATCCCATCATCAGAAGGTAAACTTCAGTCCGGTTTCCACGCCAATCGTGGAGGGATTGGTCACAAAGTTGGAGGAACTCTTCGTCAGGGATTGTAGCGATCGCTGATAGACGGGTTCGATACTTAAATGAAACTGGTCGAAAATACGATAACCGAACTCTACTCCCGTAATGGTGCCAAGGCTCACGGCGCGGTAAGGAGAGTTCTCACGGCTTATTTCCACTCCCGATACGCGGTCTGTACCCCCAATGGTATTACCCAGGTATAGATTCGCAGCCAGACCCCCATTGATCCTGACGCTCATCCGCCGGTCAACCAACAGATACCCCGCTTGCAAGGGTAGCGTCACAAACTGGAAAGTATTGTTCAACTCTGTTTCATCTGCACTCAAAACCGTAAGGGCATCCTCTGTCAATGCAGTCACAGCATTGACGCCTATCACCTCACTTGACAACGCCATGGCTCTATTGAACTTATCACTTTCGAGAATCAGATTGCTCAATGAACGGGCACCTTGCAAAGAATACTGCATGCCGCCCTCCAAAGACCAACGTCGGGTGACGTTCATACCCATGTTGAAACCTAGCATGTAGGAGGCTCCCCCTTTCATACTTTCAGATAACTCAGGGATATCTGATTGCTTCCCAGCCTCTCCCTCACTCGCAAAGATCTCATTGACAAAATCAAGCTGCGCATCACCCTGATAGTTAGGGTTGTAGTAGCCTGTACCCAGGTTGAGGGCGGCCCAGAACTTTCTATTAGCCGGTGCCAATTCCTCCTTGTCTCGTGTGGGTCGATAGTACCTGTAGTCCGGCACCCGCTGTACCCACCAATCGGATGGGTCGATGGTCTCCCCGGAAAAAGGAGCTACTTCTCGTCTAGCTACCACTGGATGTATCTCTCGTGAATCCGCATATCTTGACGATTCGTCCGCTACGACTAGTGGTAGCGTGTCATCATCGCGAACAACCGAAGCCTGACGAGTTGTCGCCCGTACCTCGCGCTGGCTGGTGGCCGGCCACTGCGGATTAGGCGGTGATGATCTAAGAATCGCATACCCAGCATATTTTCCCTCGAGGAATTGATCCTCTGGCGATTGGTAGCCCTTTGGTAGCATGACAATGTCGCCTGGCGCATCGCCCAAGCTGAAATCGTACCTCGACGTCAAGGCAATCATCGCCGCAATCAAGGCAAAAACAATTGCCGCAATCGTCGCCCACTTGTAGGTTGCGAGTCTCTTTTTGATCGCCACCAGCTCTGCATGAGTGAGTGCCTGATCCAGCTCTTGCCACACAGCTTTGGGTGGCTCCATTTGAGCATCCCGGAGCGCCTCACGCCAATCGGCTTCAAATTGCCCACTGTCTCGACGCTCAGCCATAGTTGATCAGGTTGTTTTCCTTCACCTTGGCCTGTAGCAGCATCTTGGCACGCGCATATTGAGATTTTGAGGTCCCTTCGCTGATATTCAGCAGGGAAGCCACTTCATGATGCTTATAGCCCTCAATTGCGTATAAATTAAAGATAATCCGACACCCATCTGGGAGCTCGCGGATCATAGAAAGCAATTCACTGTAGCTGTAATTGGAGACTGCATTGCCTTCCTCTGCCCAATCATAGAGGTCGTTTACATCCACCATAGGGTACATGTAGAGCTTGTTTCTTTGCTGGTTGAGCGCACTATTGATCACGATCCTCTTGATCCAAAACTTCAAGGCCGATTCATTTCGGAAAGTGGCAAGTGACTGAAAAATCTTGACAAAGGCTTCTTGGAGAGTATCTTCAGCCTCCGGAACAGATTTCGAATAACGCAAAGCTACCGCATACATAGAGCTGCTGTATTTATCGTACAGTGCCTTCTGCATCTCCCGGTCTCCCCTGAGACAACCATCAATGAGTAATTCGTCAGGCATCATGAGCTGGCATTTCTAATAATGACTACTTTGCGTCCGGATTCGTTGTAAAGCTACGGATATTTTAATCATAAAGCATGCCAAGTCGATGGATAGCGATTTTTTGGGGTCTAATGCTACTTTCACGGTGCTCCCCGGTGATCACCACTACCCCTGCAGGTGCTTCGTCAGCCCCCATGTGGGGCAACGACAATTTTCAGGAGAATTTGGGGATGGTACAATTGTACCCGTCGGTCCAAGGACCGGGTGTCAACCCTGCTATCCCGCTAGGTAGAAGTGTCACGCTGAACTTCGATATTTTGGCGGACGATTACGAATTTCTCTACGTCAAACTAATCCACTGTGACTACGAATGGAGAACTTCCAACCTCAGCGAGCTCCAATATCTCCCGGTGTACAACGAATTTGCCATCAACGATTTTGCTTACAGCGCCAATACACTAGTCAATTACATCAACTACCACATCACGCTGCCACCAGTCGCAAAATCGGGCAACTATGTGGCGGTTGTCTACAGACAAGGAGAATCAGATAAGCCGATTCTGTCAAGGCGATTCCTCGTTTTCGAGAATAACGTGGCCATCAACGCCCGAGTCCAGTTTAGTTCTATCGTTTCGAAGCAAAATACGCATCATGAGATCGCGTTTGATCTGCGTTATGCCAATTTGGAAGTCTTTAATCCCTACAGCGACATCAAAATAGCCTTACTGCAGAATCACAATTGGGAAGGAGTAATCAAAGATCTCAAGCCCACAGTCCAAAGAATCGACCAGAAATACCTTGAGTATTATCCCCTCAATGGAGAAAACAATTTCCCTGCAGGCAATGAGTTCAGATTTTTCGATGCCAGGGCCACTCAATACCGTGGTCAAAATATTGCAGCTGTCTTCCCCGAAAACGGTAGGTATGTTTGTAAGCTGGGACGCGATTTCCCGAGATCCGCCTTACCCTACTCAGGATTGATATTAGACAGCAATGGGGGCTTCAGAATTGAAAACACAAACCCCGGGGCCAACCTATTGGAGTCCGATTACCTCTTGGTGGACTTCCAACTAGAAGCCCCTTCTTACGACGGTGATGTGTACGTCTCTGGCACTTTCAACCAATGGCACCGAGATGACCGAAATCGCATGACATACGATCCCGACCGTCAGCTCTACACCGCCAGGTTACGTCTAAAACAAGGCTTTTATGATTTTCAGTACGAAGTAGGAGGTAATAACAATTACGAGATAGAAGGCAGCTACAGGGAGGCCGAAAACCAATATGAAATTCTCGTCTACTTCAGTGACCCGCTGGGCGCATTTGACCGAATTGTTGGCTACACCAGTCTATCAAGCCGAAATTAGGCTAGAGACTGCGTAGCCCACGGCTCGCTTTGTGGGATCTGAGTTGGCAATATCAAGCATACCGAAACCTTTGTGGCTGTAGTGTCCAAGCCCGCAGGTGAACAAAAACTCCTGGACTTCGGCGGGTGCATACAACATGAATGGGAAGGTGTATCCTCGCACTTCATACTTCACATCTCGATCAAACATGGAGTATACCCGAGCAAATTTCTTCTGAGACTGTCGGATCTTGTTGATGTAAGCAAGATCAGGGACCACTTGAAATTTCTGCAAGTTGTCGATGCTATCTACGTCAATCCCGTATTCCTCCATTCTCTTGACGGTAGACTCAAAAAGCAGGTCAGAAAACTCATCCGTACCCGGCTCAATGAACTGCTTACCCTCATTGGAGTTGAACGAAGCAGGTAAAAGCACCAACGGCGAAATGCAAATGAACTTGGTCATTTCCCCAAAATCAACCGACAATTCTTGATCTACAGACTCTGGCGAGATGACCAACGAACCGATAGCAATCTCATCCTGTTCGAAGATCTTGTTGATCATAAAGTCAACAAAACTAGCGTTAGGAGAAGTCAAGACAATTGTTACCCTGTTGGAATTGTAATGTAGACCCTCACGGCTGACTTTCGTTAGCCCTTTCAACCCACTGAAACTATAATAGGGATAATTATTGTACTGATCAGCTCCAGAAGCTACTACAAGCCCTTTTAGAATTTGTGCTATCAGAAATTGGTGATGAAAAGGTATTGCCGCACCCTTATTGTTCACCTTAAAAGTCACTCGTACTCTCACGCCGTTCAAAGTTTGTAAGGATAGGAGTTGAACAGCAGAAAATTCAGTTTTGTTTAGCTATTGAGCTAAAAAATTAAACATTAAAGCGAAAATGCATGATATCTCCATCCTGCACGACATATTCTTTCCCCTCTATGGCGAGTTTTCCGGCCTCTTTGATGGCTTGTTCAGTTTTCAGGGTCTCATAATCCGCTAGCTTAATAACCTCTGCCTTGATAAAGCCCTTCTCAAAGTCAGTGTGAATCACTCCTGCTGCTTGAGGCGCTTTCCACCCTCTACGAATCGTCCATGCACGAACTTCCTGGACACCGGCCGTGAAGTACGTCACTAGTTCCAGTAGGCTGTAGGAGGCTTTGATCAGTCGGTTCAGGCCTGATTCGCTCAATCCATACTCTTCCAGAAACATCTGTTTCTCCTCATCATCATCAAATTCGGCAATCTGCGCCTCTATCGCTGCCGAAATAAGCACCACCTCTGCCCGCTCGCCGGCGACCGCAGCGGCCAACGCACCAGACCACTCATTGCCAGACAGTACACTCCCTTCGTCCACATTAGCCGCATAGATGATCGGTTTCTCAGTCAGAAGGTTGAGCGGCGCAATAAGTGTGCGTTTTTCCTCATCAATTTCAAGGTTTCGGGCATTTTCGCCCTTCTCCAGTTGCTCCTTGAATGCCAAAAGCACTTCGTACTCTCTCTTGGCCTCCTTATCACCGGATTTTGCGACCTTCTCGACCCGTTGGATTCTTTTATCAACGGACTCCAGGTCTTTCAACTGTAGCTCCGTGTCGATAATCTCCTTATCCTCCACGGGGCTCACTCGACCGGCTACATGAACAATGTTGTCATCTTGAAAACAACGGATGACATGTATGATGGCATCTACTTCCCGGATATTGGCCAGGAACTTATTACCCAGTCCCTCTCCCTTACTTGCTCCCTCAACCAGGCCAGCGATATCTACAAATTCAATGACCGTTGGCACTACTTTTTCTGGGTGTACCAGTTCTTCCAGCACGCTGAGGCGATGGTCAGGAACGGTAATCACACCGACATTAGGCTCTATCGTACAAAAAGGAAAATTTGCAGCCTCAGCTTTGGCATTGGACAAAGCATTGAATAAAGTGGATTTTCCGACATTGGGGAGACCAACTATTCCGCATTTCAGACCCATATCTGGATTAGTGTTTTTGGTTTTCGACCGCAAAAATAAGGTGAGGACACCGATGTACAGGTGATCCATCCATAAATCGAGCGGACGAATCGCTACATACACCAACAAAAAAACCTCGATCAAACGAGGTTACCATGAATAGAAATGATGCAGCCTAAGGGATCATCAATCCCACTTCAGCTCGGTATCGTCGTCAAACGACGCACTTACCCCAACCTCCTCACTTTCTTGCGGCCTTTCAAACTCTGAAAAGTCCACTTCTGGCAGGAGTTCGGTCTTTACGTGATTCACGGTCTCATTAAGCGCCTCTACGAACTTATGGAAGTCTTCTTTGTACAAGAAAATTTTGTGCTTCTCGTAAACAAAGCCATCTTCTTTAAATCGTCTTTTGCTTTCCGTGATGGTTAGGTAGTAGTCATTAGATCGAGTTGATTTTACATCGAAAAAATAGGTTCGCTTTCCAGCTCTCACCCTTTCGGAGTAAATCTCATCCCTCCCGTTTTCATTGTTTTCTCCCACGTTTCTCTTCCTATTTGGTGCCAAGTAAAAATTTAGCTCGCAATGTTATTCAAAAAAATTATTTTTAAATATAGCATTTTAAATGTGTTTCTCACAAACCTATCTTGCCTTTGGAAATGTTTCTTTGGTAGCGATAGGCGAATGTTCTTTCAAATTCGTTCAAGAAACCAGCAGTTTCATTAAGACATATATAAATGAATCTAACCGACGTCCGGAAGTTTGAAAGCCTGGAGTTCCTCGCGAAGCAGCTCGTGGAGGGATTCATTACCGGCCTGCACAAGTCTCCCTACCATGGGTTTTCTGTCGAGTTTGCCGAGCACAAGCTCTATAATTTCGGGGAGAGCACTCGACACATCGATTGGAAGCTCTTCTCCCGGACAGATCGCCTGTACACTAAACAGTACGAAGAGGAGACCAACCTCAGGGCCCACCTGATCCTGGATACAAGTCAATCCATGTATTATCCTATTCCTGGCTATGAGAAAATCCGATTTTCCATCTATGCCGCCGCAGCACTAGCCTATTTGCTGGTCAATCAACGGGATGCAGTGGGAATGACCGCATTCAGCGAGGGAATCGATGTACAAACCGACCAAAAGTCAACACGAATACACCTCAATAACCTGCTGGGCACTATCAGCCCATGGCTCGACGAAGCGCCAGTTCGAAGTCCTAAGACCGATATCGTGAGTGTCTTGCATCACGTGTCGGAAAAGATCCACAAACGATCACTTGTGATCATTTTCAGCGACATGTTTCAGCAGCGGTCCGACACGGACGAATTATTCCAAGCTTTGCAGCACCTCAAACACAACAAACACGAGGTGCTGCTATTCCATGTTACCGACCTAAGTACTGAGAAAGAGTTTGATTTTCGTGATCGTCCCTACCAGTTTATTGACGTGGAAACCAACGAAATGATCAAAATCAATCCTGCACTGATTAAGAACGATTATCGCAAGAAGATGGAGGAGTTTTACCACGAAATCAAGCTGCGATGCGGCCAATTGAAAATTGATATGATCGAAACGGATGCTCAGGACTCGTTTGACAAGGTGCTCAGCGCCTATCTGATCAAGAGGAAAAAGATGGTATAAAAAAAGGCCTTCCGAAGAAGGCCTTACCCGATTACGAACTCACTCAACCTTACACCGGTTGCTCTACTGTCGCTCGCGCTTCCTGAATGGGAAACTCTTCCATCAGCATTTCGACTGCCTTCGGTATGCCCTTGCCTACTTTCTTGCTATTGATTTTCAAGTCGCCAGAAGCAGTAGTGTACCAAAGTAGCTCGCCGGTCTTCGCATCTTTCAAGGCGACGGTAGCGGTCCCAGTTGGTATTTGCACCTGATCCATTTGCGTGGTAGACATGGTTGGACCGGCACCGTACCAACCTCGACCCCATCTGCCTCCGTAGAATCCACCACCCATATCCGTAGTGGTTCCTCGATAGCTTGTTCGTTCATCCTGCGCAATTGCATAGCTGATGATTACGTCCGGGTCATTACTTGGATTCAGTCCCTTCTCCTCCAACTGATCAGCAATCTCACTTTCAAATCGACTGATGTTAATGGGATTGTTTAAGACACTTTGCGGTTCTTCAGGATCTGTCAGGTTCTCCAGTGCATAGGTTTGATACTGTGAGAAGTCGGTCCCTGGCTTCTGATCTGTTACCGTCGTGATGCCGCTGCAAGCTGCGAAGAGTACTGCAATGACTAATCCTAGAGTGATTGATTTCGTTTTCATCGTCGTAATAATTAGTGTTCATTGTAATTAACGAACGTATCGAATCACGGATATAGCAAATTTTCGGACTTTTATTGTATATTTCAGACATTCTTAGTCATGTTCTCTACCTTACCAGGTGGGATGCCATTGTGCCGCTTGAAGAATTTGCTAAAGTGCGCGGGATCTTTAAATCCGAGATGATAGCCCACCTCCTTAGCAGAGTAATTTCCAAATCGCAGCATCCGCTTGGCTTCGAAGTCGATTCTGTTTTGGATGATGCGTCCTGCCGAAGTATTGGCAACTCCCTGACAGGCCCGGTTGAGTCGCCGGTCACTCACATTGAGCAAGCGCACGTAGTCCTCCACTTGGTGCAGCTGCCTGAAGTGTTGCTCCAGCGTATCCAGAAAAGCGCGGTATAGGGGTACGTAGGTATTGTTTTTCTCAGCACTTAGCGTATCCTCAGTCACGAGGGATATCCGCTGAAGGAGCGCAGCGACCAACGGTGATAGCAATCTATCCCTCACCTGCCCAGGAAGGCGGGCGTTTTCTTCCTCGATCAAATCAAAATACTGAGAGAAAATCTCCTCATCGCTTTCGGTCACTTGATGCAAAAAATGTTTCAGCGTTCCCTGTAAACGTTGGGCCACCGCTGGATCCAAGGGTAGCGTCTGGAAGTAGTCGATGGCAAAGACAATCAACCGAACTTCAAAGTCCTTGGGCTGAGCGCTCTTTTCAAACCAGTTGATCTGGCCGGGATTGGCTACCATCAACGTACCCGCCTTCAGTACATAAGGTATGTGATCCACATAAGCCTTGACCTCGCCCCGGATAAGCCAACGGATGGCAAAGTAACCTAATCGATGAGGACGTAAGAACTCCGGGCTATATTGGAGGTTGCCTTTCTGGTGAGCAACAAAAACCTGCTTGTCCGGCTGAAATTGCCAGTAATCAATCTCGCGAACCTCTTGTAATATGGCCTTTTTGCGACCCAAGCGCCTTGCTTATGAAACCTTTAGCACCAACTTCCCTCGGACCTTGCGGTCTTCGATACGCCCTAGGGCCTCTGCCGCATCTTCCAGTGGCAGCACTTCCTCGATCTGCGGATTGATTGCACCCTCAGCCATCCAAGAGAGCAGCTGATGGACATTATCGATGTTTCCCTGCGGATTGATTCGCCAAAAACCACCCCAAAACACGCCCACCACAGATGCTTGCTTAAGGAGAGGCAAATTCCATGGCAAGGTCGGAATATCTCCACTCGTGAAACCAATAACAAGATGCCTTCCTCCCGGCTTGATCGCCCGAAAGGCCATTTCCGATTGGCGACCACCCACTGGATCATAGATAACATCCACACCACCAAGCTTTTTGAGCGCCTCTTTGAGGTCTTCGGACTCATAGTTGATCAGGTAGTCCGCTCCGTTCCGTTCGGCCAACGTTAGCTTTTCCGCGGTCGACGCAGCAGCTATGACCTGTGCCCCCATTTTCTTGGCAATTTGAATTTCGGCTATGCCCGTGCCCCCAGCAGCCCCCAAGACGGCCACCGACTCACCAGACTGCAACGCTGCGCGGTCTTTGAATGCGTGAATGCCCGTCGCGTAAGTCTCCAATAGAGCCGCCGCTTTTACCCTATCGGCACCGGGGGGTAGCGCTACTGTGTTGATCGCATCCACCAACATCTTCTCCGCAAATGCTCCATAGGGGTGTGCAGCAATGACCAGATCACCCTTCTTTACGTGGGTCACCCCCTCTCCTACTTCGGCCACCAACCCAGACGCTTCGCCGCCCGGCGAAAAAGGTAACTCGGGTTTGAATTGATAAAGGCCTTTAGAAATCAGTACGTCAGGGAAGTTGACACCAGCGTAGTGTACATCAATCAACACCTGATTGGGCCCGACGATGGGTACCTCCCGTTCTTGAACTTCTAAATGATGAATACCACCGAATTTGGTGAGCACTACTGCACGCATTGCAAGCTACATTTTGCAGCAATATAGGAACCTCAAAGAAATATGAAGACTTAACGGTTGAATAGCTTCCGCGGCGGAACGATGAAGATAGAGGCCTTCATGTAAGCAGCATCACGCGGACGGAGTCGAATAAGCGCGTCTCTTGTCGCCTCGCCTCGCTCTACGATGGTATAAAGCAAATTGCGATTGTAGCCGGCTTCCAGACTGAACCATAGCCAGTCGTGTATCTCTCGCTCGAAGGCAAGATTCCACTGCAAGTCCAGTTTGCGGATGGTTAGATCCGTATACTGACCCACTAAGGGATCTGTCAAATTGTACCTGTTGCTCTTAAATTCGGCCTTTGCAGTGACAAAAGTTCGATTATCCACAATGTACCGTAAGGCTGCGGATTTCGGCAAGGCTAAATCGATTACCCATCGCGGGGCAAAGTGGTTCTCATAGGTAAAAAGTGGCAGTGCCCTGAATCGACCCAGGGTCTGGCTTGCCACCAATCCAAAACCAATCTCCTCCGTGCTACTTCGTTGCACACTGTAGCTGATACTCGCAGATGCATTGAGCGCCTCTGGAGTGATTTTGAATTGATCGTTGTTAATCCCTAGGCTGCCCAGAAAGGTCAAAGACTTGAACGGTGTCAACTGTTCCCGGTACAGAAATCGGACTGCGCTATTGTAGAACGTACGGTTCTCAAGTTCTCCGAAAATATCAGAGTTTCCCTCGTAGTCGGCATGATTGAAAATAAATCGATGCTGGTTGTGCTTCAGTTGTAAACCAATCAAACGTTGATCACTGATCACCAGCGGGATCGCCAGCTTGGCTTTGAGGAGAAGGTCGCCATCGCTTTGAGAGTTGCCATTGAGCATACCTTCACCGGTGTAGGGTGTACGGTGGTCAGACAGTTTCTCAACCGCAAACTCAGCCAATTTGGGACGATAGCTGCGCTGGCTGTACGATTTGAACAGCAGACAAAGCAGGCAACAGCCCAATACATATGATTTCGCGTAGCGGGTCATCTATAAGAATCCACAATCTCATATCGTGGAACATGCAAATATGTTGTGAAATAGGGAATGTTTAACACTTATTGTGATCGAAACGTAATAATCCCGACTTAGGACCCCTAGATTAACGTCGAACGACCGGCTTCCTTGCCCATTGAAGGTAGTATCTCCGCTATCGGCTCTTCGCCTCGACTTCCATAAGTCGTCCGCCTCGTATCCGATTTTCTTAGATCCCTAAAGTTGATTGTAGTACTTTATAGTTTCGTTCAGCATTTTGAAGTCCAGCTTCCCCTGCATTTCCTTTAAATGGTGGACGATGGCCAAGGCCTTTTTTAGACGACTGTCCGTACTCTTTACTTTACTGACCAGATAAATCAAATTCCTCTGCTTTCCAGGGGTGAGGGCGTGAAAGTAACTACTTCCTTCATCGTCCTGAAAGAGAAGTTCCCTCAATTCATCAGGCATCTCCATGCCGTATTCGGAAGGGTCCTTCTCCAAGGTGATTTGCACCTTTTGGCCCAATTGGAGGTTAAGCTTTTTCACAAGCGCCTTATTCAGCATGATAAAGCACTCCAGCTGTTTGGGCATGATCGCTACGTGTAGGCGCTCTCCTCCAATCGTTAGGATCACCCTTCGATCTTTTTCTTCGATCAATTGGTTCGCGACGTCAATGGAGATGGGCAAGTGGTAGCCCCAAATTGGGCTATTTTCAAAATGAGCCAATGCTGTCTCAGTCGTGATCCTGTTGGTCTGTTGTACGCTCATAACAACCTTTACCATTTGGTAATTGTAAAACTAACCCGACCGCTCCAAAGCTCAAATCGGGTGATAGTCAGACGAATTTTATGAGTAAATGTTGTCCCCACGTTGAGGTCAGTGGTATAGGCCCGTTGAGTCGCCGAGGAGCATGCTACATTTGCCGCCTATGAGATCATTGCCTTTGTACCCGACTCTATTACTAATCTTTCTAAGTTGCCAGCAGGCCCAGAAGCAAGAGAGCGCCGAACTGGTCATTGCCTTTGGCTCCTGCAATCAGCAAGACGCACCTCAACCCATGTGGCAGTCAATTTTGGCGGAAAATCCGGACCTATGGATCTGGCTCGGAGACAATATCTATGGCGATTCTGACATCGTGGACACTTTAGTGGCGAAATACAATCGCCAACTGGCACATCCAGAATACCAACAATTGACGGCCCAGACTGAGGTCATTGGCACATGGGATGATCATGATTTTGGCAAAAATGACGCAGGGACAGAATTCCCCTACAAGGCAGAAAGTCAGCAGGCTTTTCTTGATTTCTTTGGCGTCCCGAAGGACGACCCGCGACGGTCTCGCGCAGGAGTGTACGCCAGCCACAGCTATTCATTAGGAAACAAAGAGATAAAAGTGATCCTTTTGGATTCAAGGTATCATCGGGATCAGATCAGAAGAGAAAAGAGGGTTTATCAACCGAACCTCTCCGGCTCGATATTAGGCGCAGAGCAATGGGAATGGTTGGAAAGAGAGCTGACAAACTCACAGGCCGATATCCATATTATTGGCAATGGTATCCAGGTCATTCCAGAGGAGCACAGATTCGAAAAATGGGCAAATTTCCCAAAAGAAAGACAACGACTTTTTGACCTGATAGCGGATACTCGGGCAAAAAATGTGATCCTCCTAAGTGGCGATCGACACATCGCAGAGGTGTCTGAAATGATAGACGAGCGGATCGGTTATCCCTTACGCGATATAACGTCAAGCGGACTCACGCATTCCTATGAAGAAGCAGGGGGGGAACTGAACAAGTACCGCATCAGCCCATTGGTGGGGCAAAAAAATTACGGAGTCATGGCGTT
>JBCCXG010000049.1:0-16308 GCA_039191945.1 Bacteroidota bacterium | reverse complement strand
CGCAAAAATCTCCAAACGAGCTAACGGATGAGAATAAGGGAAGGAAGGAGGAACAGCATTTCAGCACAGCGAATGACATTAGTCACACTTTTTGCGCTGCTCTTCTTAGTCAAGACAACCTCTTCTACCGCCCAATGTGCAGAGAAAGAACCAATCTTCGAGCTCTTGTCTCCGAAGAAGACAGGGGTCACGTTTGCAAATAACTTGAATGAGACCGGGCCAATGAATTTCCTTTCTACGACCTTCTTTTACAATGGAGGTGGCGTGGCGGTGGGTGATTTAAACAACGATGGACTGCCTGAGATCTTCTTGTCCGCCAACCAAAAGGATTCTCGCCTGTACCTTAATCGAGGTAAATTGAAATTTGAAGATGTGACGAAGGTGGCCAACATCATCGACGACGAAGGACAGTGGGCTACCGGGGTGAATATGGCCGATGTCAACGCCGACGGTTGGCTGGATATCTACGTGTGCTATACCAGCGTCGATGACCCCGAAACGCGCACCAATCGACTCTACATCAATCAGCAGGACATGACCTTCCGAGAGGAAGCGGCGGCTTACGGTTTGGACGATACATCGTACAGCACACATTCGGCTTTTTTCGACTACGATTTGGATGGCGATCTCGATGTCTACCTGCTCAACTACAACGCGGATCATATCCCGGTTTCAAGGTGGGAACATGTTAAGAAGACGAGAGACCCGTATGCTGGGGACAAACTCTATCGAAATGACGCTGGACGGTTTATCGATGTCAGTGAAGAGGCAGGTATAAAAGGTAATCCTCTTGGTTTTGGTTTAGGGATCGCAGTATCGGACGTCAACCTGGACGGTTTTCCCGATGTCTATGTAAGCAACGACTTTGTGGAGCCCGACTACCTCTACATCAACAATGGAGACGGCACATTTAGCGATCAAATGCCCTCCTACTTCCAGCACGTCTCGCACTTTTCGATGGGATCCGATATTCGAGACATCAACAATGACGGCTACCCCGACCTCTTTACGATCGACATGCTTCCTGCGGATAACAAACGTCAGAAGCTGTTGTACGGTCCAGACAACTATGAAGAGTACGCCCGGCGGGTGATGTCCGGCTACTACCACCAAAGCATGCGCAACATGCTGCACGTCAATAACGCCAATGGCACCTTCAGCGAGATCGGTCAATTGGCCGGAATCAGCAACACGGACTGGAGTTGGAGTTCATTATTTGCAGACTATGACAGTGACGGCTGGAAAGACCTTTACATCACGAATGGCTACTACAAGGACGTGACCGATCGTGACTTCCTGAAATTCAAAGGAGACTATTACTTCAATCAACAGGTGAATCGGGCCCGCGTAGACACGACCTACCTGGTCGAAAATACTCGATCAACGCCCTTGAGCAATTATGCTTTTCGCAACAATGGTGGACTCTCATTTGAGGACCGGTCCGAATGCTGGGGAATTGACAAGCCAGGTTTCTCCAATGGTGCTGCCTATGGGGACCTGGACAACGATGGGGACCTTGATCTCGTCGTCAACAATATCAACGCAAAGGCATGGATCTACGAAAACAAGTCCACTGAATTACTGACCAACAACTACATCAATATCCGACTCTCTGGCAATGAGAAGTGGCCACATGTCTACAACTCTAAAGTTTTTGTCTACTCCGAGGGTCAGCTGCAGTTTCAAGAACTCATGCCCGTGCGAGGCTTTCAGTCGCGTGTGCAAGATATCCTGCATTTTGGACTTGGATCCTCAAATAAAGTCGACTCGATACGGGTGCAATGGAACGACCGCACGACCCTACTTATCGAAGCACCCAATATCAACCAGACACTCACACTGCAAAAACAGCCATCCAGTCTGGCCCCAGTGGCACTGAGGCCGAAAGAAACGCTCTTCCAACGTACTTCTATCGCGTTGGATCACCGACACGAGGAATACCCCATTAACGATTTCAAGAGACAACCCCTGCTTTTGACGATGCTTAGTACGTGTGGGCCGGTGATGGACATGGCCGATGTAGATGGAAATGGCACACAGGACCTCTACTTGGGATCAAGCAAAAACGTGGAAGCAAGCCTCGTACTACAAAACGAAGACGGTTCATTTTCTCCATCGGCCATTCAAAATGACAAAGTAGCGGCAACGGAAGCTGACGTATTATTTTTTGACGCAGACGGGGACGGGGACCCAGACATATATGCGGGCTCCGGTGGTTATCACGACTACTTTCCTAAAGACGATCGACTACAGGATCGCCTCTTGCTCAATGATGGTGCGGGCGTCTTTACCCTAGCAACCAATGCCCTACCGAAAATGACGACGAGCACCGGTTGCGTGGAAGCTTCAGACTATGATCAAGATGGTGACCTGGATCTGTTTGTGGGCAGTCGGGTGATCCCTGGTCAGTATCCGGTCACCCCGGAGAGCTATATCCTCAACAACGATGGGAAGGGAAATTTCTCGAAGGTACAGGGGTTGCCCGAATCCCTTTCCTTGGCTGGGATGGTCACAGATGCCGTATGGGTGGAACTGGACGGACAAGCTCCCAAGGAACTTATTGTCGTAGGAGAGTTTATGCCCATCCGGATATTTGGCTTCGATCCTTCCCTTGGATTTCGTGACCTTTCCACCACGTACCTTCCTGAAGCACCTTCCGGTCTATGGTCGGCGTTGGTGGTTGCAGACTTTGATGGAGATGGCGACGATGACCTGGTTGTCGGCAACTTCGGACAAAATAGCCAACTGAAAGCCTCAAAAGAGCGACCTATGACCTTGGTGTACGGGGACTTTGATGACAATGGATCCATCGATCCCATTGTGTCCTACTATATTGAAGGAAAGTCCTACCCCTTTGCCAGCCGTGATGAGATGACAAATCAAATGATCTCGCTAAGGAAGGAGTTCCAAGATTATCAATCATATGCTGAAGCGCAGATCGATGATATCCTGACCAAAAGTCAGCTTCAGAGCGCAGGACAGCTTCAGGTCACAGAACTCTCAACCCTCTACTTAGAAAATCGTCAAGGCCAGTTGATGGCAAAACCGCTACCCATTGAGGCCCAGATCTCGCCTGTCTTTGCAATGAAAGCGATGGACTTCAATGGTGATGGCCACCAAGATGTACTATTGGCCGGCAACCAGAGTTTCATCCGGATCCGGCTCGGATTGGTCGATGCAAGCTACGGAAAGATCTTCTTGGGGGACGGTACGGGAAACTTCCAAAACCTGCCCCAAGTGCAATCCGGACTGAAGGTCGTCGGGGACGTCCGATCGATCGTAACGCCTGAGATCGGAGGCAAAAAGCACTTGATTTTTGGCATCAACAATTCGACAGTCGAGGCCTACAAATCCGCTTCCCATGAATAGCGTCCTTCACTCTCTGCTTGCCGCTTTTGCTTTCGGTACGTGCTTCGCCCAATCACCACACAACGATGCGGCTTTTGCAGACCGCTACCCAGACTACCTCTTTGAGGTCACGAAAGTGATGGTGCATGACATTATCAACCCGCCGGCAGCTGCTCGCTATTATGCTTATACTGCACTGGCCAGTCATTTGGTAGCCGACCCTGAAAGCACTAGTTGGACAGGTATACGTGTACCGCAAGTAGATGGTGAAGTACAGGCGAACCTGGCCGCCACCTACGCCCTACTCGAAGTTGCACGGAGAATGATCCCCTCAGGTCAAGACCTTGAACCCGTGCAAGAGCAACTGTTAGCCGCGGCAAAAAGCGACTTCAAAATCAAGAAAAAGCAGATCGCTTTGAGCATCAGCTACGCCAAGCTAGTAGCCGATGAAGTAGTCGCCTACTCCCTGAATGACGGCTACCGAAACCTAAGCGCACGTGTAGCTTATACCCCTAAGAAAGGTCCTGGGTACTGGTATCCTACTCCGCCTGCCTACATCGAAGCTATCGAGCCTCACTGGACGACAATCAGGCCCTTTTTCCTCGACTCGTCGACACAGTTTGTGCCGGAGAAACCCGTGCCATTCGACATGGATACGAGCAGTGTGTTTTACAAAGAACAGCTCATGGGCGTATATGACGCGGTCAAAAACCGAACGCGAGAAGAAGAGGAAATTGCAAAGTTTTGGGATTGTAACCCCTTTGAAGTCAAGATCATGGGTCATACGATGATTGGGATGAAAAAAATCACACCTGGTGGACATTGGATGGGCATCACAGGGATCGCCACCAGAAAGACAGCGCTTGGCTTTCAGGAAACCGTAAAAGCCCACGCTCTCGTGGCGATGACATTGCACGATGCCTTCATCAGCTGCTGGGATGAAAAGTACCGCAGTGATCGAATACGGCCGGAAACGGTGATCAATCAATACCTGGATGATGAATGGCGACCGGTCCTGCAGACGCCCCCATTTCCCGAATATACCAGTGGCCATAGCGTGGCTTCCGGGGCTGCGTCCACGATGCTAACTCATTTGTTTGGTGATGATTTCGCCTTTGATGATGATACCGAAACCTATTTCGGACTCCCGATTCGTTCGTTCCCATCCTTCGATGCGGCGGCTGAAGAGGCGGCCATTAGTAGGCTCTACGGTGGCATTCATTACATAGATGCCTGTGATATTGGGCTACGGCAAGGAAGAGATCTTGGAGAGTTTATTGTGAATAAGATCTCTCACTAGGTCGGCTTACCGTAGTTGGGAGGCACGATCAAAACGCTCGCGACAACTATCGGATAATAAGAGCCAAAAAATCGGTTTTTTTGCTTGCTCCCAATGCTGGCCAGTCGCCCTACTTTCTTGCGCTGCCCTTGAGCAACTCCTTGGCAATAATGGTTTGCTGGATTTGATTCGTACCTTCATAGATCTGGGTGATCTTAGCATCTCGGTACAGTCGCTCCACTTCAAACCCTCGGATGTAACCGCTCCCTCCAAAGACCTGGACAGCGTCCGCGGTCCGTTTGACCGCCATGTCACTCGCGTACTTTTTGGCCATGCTACTGAGCATGTTGGCGTTAGCACCGCGATCTTTGGTAATAGCGGCATTGTGAATCAACGATCGAGCCGCAGTAATGTCCGTGGCCATGTCAGCAAGTATCCACTGGAGTCCCTGGTTCTCAACAATGGCTTTTCCAAATTGCTTCCGGACTTGCGCGTATTCTAGTGCCGCCTCGAGGCCCGCTTGAGCAATACCCACCGCCAATGCCGCAATACCGATTCGACCCTTCTCCAATACGCTCATCATGATGTAAAACCCCTTATTGAGCTCACCTAACAACGCCCCGTTTGGGACTTGCACATCTTCGAAAAACAGAGGACCAACCTGCGAGGCCCGCTGACCCATTTTGTGATCCCGAGGTCCACGAGTGACACCCTCTGCATTCAGATCCACGATAAAAATGCTCATCCCCCGATGACCAGCCTCTGGGTCTGTTCGGGCAAGGACAAATCCTATGTCCGCAACAGGTGCATTGTGAATCCATTGTTTATTGCCACTCAACCGCCAACCATCAGAATTCTTAACGGCAGTCGTCCGTAGTCCGGAGACATCAGAACCCGCGTCAGGTTCTGTGATGCAGTACGCTACTTTGAGATCGTTTGACAACACGCCAGGCAAGTAGCCACTTTGCTGCTCCTTTGTACCATACTGCGACAAGAGCGTCCCAATCAGCTCGATCAATCCACACTGATCTGCCACAGAGGCATACCCTCGGGCCAGCTCCTCCATCACTAATGCATACGCGTAAACGTCCAGTCCTGCGCCACCTATATCGGCGGGTACCGTGATACCAAATAGACCTTGCGCGCCCATTTGTCGGTAGAGGTCCGAGGGAAAGCGCTCCTGTTGGTCTAAGTCTCCCGCAATCGGTTTGATGTAGTGGTCCGAAAACTCCTGAGCCATCTCGCGTATCTGCTGGTAGACTTCCAGATCCTGTTGGGGTAAGGCGATCATATTCGACATTTCTTCATTGCTTCAGGGCAAATGTGCCTACTTACAGAGAGAAAAATAGTCATTCACCGTCACGTTTATTTAACGAATAGGAGAGATCTGAACAGTCACCCATAAAGTCTGGAAAGGATCGTTGACCGCTTGTCCGAAGTAAGCCGCTGAACCCTCGTGAAAAGTGAAATGATATGTAGATTGCGATCATCAAAAAGAATTATTAAGCTCCGATGCGCTCTACCTATTTCTTATCTCTTTGCTTCTTTACACTAATTGCCATTAGCCGTTGCACTGCCCCGACGGAAAATAATGCGCAGACAGAACCAACCGATACGCTAATGCTCGTTGCCGAGCGGGTCTACACAGCGAACTGCGCCAGCTGCCATGGTCAGCAAATGGCGGCTTTTGTCGACCGGAAGTGGAAATATGGAAAGGAGCCCGACTCCATCCGCCATTCGATCCTGGTCGGATACCCGGATGCTGGAATGCCGGGCTGGGAAGCAGGGCTGGCCGCCTACCAGGTCGACGCATTGGTCAAGTACATCCAGCAGGGTATTGAGAATGTCGAGAAATATGGCTTTCAGGAAGAGAAACTGGCATCTGATACGATTCTGACAGAGGATTATGTCATCGTACTGGACACGGTCTTTTCCGGTATCGAGAATCCTATGGACATGACCTGGTTACCTAACGGTGATATGCTGGTAACGGACCGATCCGGTGACTTTTACAGAGTGGATGGCACAGGTACTAGCAACGCCATATCTGGTGTGCCACCCGTTGTCAACGCCAACCAAGATGGACTCTTCGATGTGCTGCTGCATCCCGATTTCGAGGAAAATGGATACCTCTACCTATCGTACTCCGTGCCGGGAACGGGAGAAGGGAAAAAGCCAACGACCACAAAAGTCACTCGATTTCTCTACAGCAACGACCAGCTGTCCGATCCTTTGGATATAATTGAGGCTACTCCCTACAGCTCAAAACACGTGCACTTCGGGGCGCGCATGGTTTTTGACGATGCAGGATACCTCTATTTGACCGTAGGGGATCGAGGAGCACGAGACGTAAATCCGCAGGACCTCTCCAAGTACGCTGGTAAGATTCACCGACTCAACGATGATGGAAGCATTCCTACAGATAACCCGTTTGTCGCGATAGATACGGCCATCGCATCGATCTACTCCTACGGGCACCGCAACCCGCAGGGATTGATCATACATCCTGAAACAAAGACAATGTGGAGTCATGAACACGGTCCTCGTGGTGGAGATGAGTTGAATATCATTGAGCGCGGCGTCAATTATGGCTGGCCAGTGATCTCCTATGGCATCAACTACAACGGCACCACCTTTACCACAGATTTGGAAAAGGAAGGAATGGAACAGCCTGTGCTGTATTGGGTACCTTCAATTGCGCCAAGTGGAATGGCCTTCGTAATGGGTGACAAGTACCCCAACTGGGAGGGCGATCTCATGGTAGGATCGCTTCGCTACAAATACCTCAATCGATGTGTGATGGATGGCAATGAAATAGTGCGGGAAGAGCCTCTTCTCAAGAACGTAGGTCGCTTGCGAAATGTGGAACTGGGACCTGATGGATACCTTTACATCGGCGTAGAAAAACCCGGATATGTTTTTAGGTTGGTGCCTATTGGTGGTAGCGTCGGCACTTAAAGCTGCCGCTGAAGCTTCCCTTTTTCCGAGTGTACGAAAAGGAATGATACACGGCGCTTTATCTCGCCTCGCCGATCCCGGTAACTGCGATCAGCGTTGAAGCATCGCATCGGAGCAGCCAGATCCTAAAGTAAGTATTTCACAATTCGCCGCTCTTTTTGCTTGAAGTTCAGGGTTTCCTTCAAAAAACGAAAAGACCCGCATTACATGCAGGTCTCCTCTTATCAATGGACACTCCTAACCTAAACAATGGTTAGTAGTTCCCAGATCGTGGTGCTAAGGTCTAGTGACTACGCAGGCTTAATCTCAGATTCCCATCCTTTGGCGTACTCTCGCCCCCAATGCTTCATGGCTTCGGCATTGCCTTTAATCTTACCCGTGCCATCAATGTCGAGACTGGTCTCTAGGTCTTGTGCGATATTACCCAGATGGCACATGTGGGTAGAGATGCTCGCATCTCGAATGTCTGCCTGGAGCTTCTGACCCTCCTTGATGGCACCGACAAAGTTGCGCATATGTCGAACTGTGAGGCCATCGAATCCGCTGGTATCGGATGTATCGCCAGACGTACCAGGGGACGGCTCACGTTCCATGGCCACTTCTTTTCCTTTGAGATCATAGCGGACATAACCGCCACGGTCGAGGATATATGTACCTTCCGTACCATGCACGATGGCCCCACGACCCCTATCGTACTGCTTGATTCCGTTACAACTTCGACCTTCCCAGATGATGGTCTTGCCGCCTCCGTACTCGAAGTTGGCCACTTGCGTATCCCAGAACTCCCAGTCATCGTCGCTGAAGTGGAGTCTTCCACCAGTAGATACCACCCGTTCCGGCATATCAACACCTAAGGCCCAGCGACAAATGTCCAACTCATGTGTACCGTTGTTATGCAACTCGCCAGTGCCCCAGTTACGGAACCAGTGCCAATTGTATGGATGCACGTTGTCTTGGAAGTCCCGTCGGGGAGCAACGCCTTGGAAAAGCTCCCAGTCTAGGGTATCTGGCACGTTTACCTTCTTGCCTCGACCGATCGATCCGCGCGCGTTGGCATACCATGCTTTGGCATAATAAACGTCACCGATGATGCCGTCTCGGATGTCCTTGATCGCCTTACCAGTGGTCACCGAAGAGCGCTGCTGATTGCCCATCTGGCAAGGAAGACCCGTTTCGTCTGCAGTCATCACGAGCCACTCGCTCTCTTGGAGATTATGGCTGCAGGGCTTCTCGATGTACACTGCTTTACCTGCCTTCATCGCCATTATGGCCATCGGTGCGTGCCAATGATCAGGAGTAGCAATAGCTACGGCATCGATATCTTTATTGTCCAGGATCTTCCGGAAGTCCTTTTCTGCCTTCAATGTCCAGCCGTGATCCTCCTTACTGCGAGAGACGAATCGATCTAATCGATTGGAGTCGACTTCGGAGGCGTGCGTCAAACGAATGCCCCCGGCCAAAGCCGCCGATTTCTTCAGAGCGTAGGATCGGCCGCCACAACCAATCATAGCCATATTGATTGTTTCATTGGGCGAGAACGCGAGTGTCTTGCCAGAGGACATGTAAAATGCCGTACCCGCGGTCGCGGCGGCTGAGTTAATGATGAATTTTCTTCTTTTCATAAGATACGGGGGTTTCTTAACTGAACTTTAATTCGGGGTAATCTTTCCAATACTTGATCTCGCCACCATGGACCGCATCAAGTGCCATTTGCACACATTTAGAAGTATTAGCCCCGGTTTCCAAACTGGAAACCACCGGCTCGCCATTAACAACCGAGTTGTAAAACTGCTGCAAGGCATCTACCGTAGGATCATCGCCAGGTGCAGGGATGGTCATGCCCTCGCCCTGCTCCCAAGCTTTGAGGGTAGCACCGGAGACTCCGTCAACAAAACCCTTTTCCTTTAGAGCAGAGGGCTCGGCATAAATGGTGGCTTTGTTGTAGCCCAGTAAGACCGTCGCCTTTTGGCCGAGAATCTTGACTTGATAGTCCTCGTAACCATTGGTAGTTGTGCAGCTAAACGTAGCATCGACCTTGCTGGGGTATTCGGCCATCAAGTGTATGTTATCATAGGTTTCTCGGCCGTCTTTCCAATGATCAATGCCTCCGAAACCCACCATCTTTTCAGGTGGCTCATCCAGCACCCAATTGATAAAGTCAATTTGATGGGCCATCAATTCTGCAATGAGACCGCCGGAGTGCTCTTTGTACATTCTCCAATTGATGATTCGCTCAAACTTTGGATTGGGTACAGGTCTTCGCCAATCCCCGTTTCGGTTCCATTGACATACAAATGCAGTGATATCACCAATGTAACCTCCCCGAATCACCTCTCTAACATTTTTATACAACGGGCTGCTGTGGTACTGATGGCCTGTCTGAAATACTTTGTCAGACTGACTTGCCTTGGTCACCACATTTTGGATTTCCTCCATGCCTCGGACCATGGTTTTCTCACAATAGATGTGCTTACCTGCATCGATCGCTGCGAGGGCCACTTCATCATGCGTTCCGAATGGAGTAGCGATGATGACTGCATCAATGTTCTTATCAGCCAGTAGTTTGTCGTAATCCTTGTACTTTTTGGCCTTAGGTGCTATTTCCCGGGCTTCGTCCAGCCGAAATGGCAATATGTCGCAGCATGCCGTGACTTCGAAATTTCCGACTTTACCTAGCGTATGCATCAAACCCTTCCCTCGACTCCCGGTGCCAATTACGCCTACTCTCAGCGTCTCGCTTGTTTGCATGTTTGAAGCACTGACCAAACTTGGACCCAATGACAGTCCACCAATTGCCAGAGCCGTGTTCTTCACAAAATTCCGTCGATTGGATTTCATCTTGAAAAAATTTAAAAATTGCCTACAACTCTCTAATCTTAATACTTCTGTAACTCACGGTATCTCCGTGATCCTGTAGGAGAATACTGCCGGCAGACCAGCGACCAAAGTTCTCCCACTTTTGGTACTTACTGTAGTTGACCAAGGCAGCAAACATCTGCGAGAAGCGATCATACTCCACGACTTTTATATTATTCAACCAGTGCTCCACCTTCCCATCACGCGAGACGATTCGGGCTTTGTTCCATCGTCCTACCCCATTGAACCGTTTGCCATCACGGCTAGGTTCTGAAAGATTTTTGGCCGCAATCAAGTCATACAAAGAGCCCACGGTACGATTACCAATTACGCCCTTCTTTGCATCCGGGTGGTTTTTGTCATCCAGCACCTGAAACTCACAGCCGATTGCTGATCCCGCTCCCTTGTTTAGTTTAGGATCCACAAAATACTTGATACCGCTATTTGCTCCTTCAGTAATCATGAACTCTAACTCGAGTTCGAAGTCGCCATAATTCTTTGTCGTGACGATATCTCCAGGACCCGTTGACTCCGCGCCGTCTGTGGCCTCAATGGTCAATACTCCATCCGCAATACTCCAGCCAGACTCAGGAAAGCCGTCCAACTTCGCACCTTTCCAGCCGTTGCTGGTCTTTCCATCCCAAAGCATGCGCCAGCCCTTACTCTGCTCCCAATCTGTTAGTTGATTGTGCAGGTAGCTAAACTCAGGTACCGTGGGGTCATCTTCCCATCGCAACTCCTCAAGGTTGGTAGTGGCAATGCGCACGTTTCGCCACTTGATCTCCGTCCCCTCGAGGCCTGATCCTTCGCGGATGCTATGAACTTGCAGTCCAATTTTTCCTTCTGCCGTCATATCGTCGACCAGCCTGGCGCACTGAACACCGTTCACCCAGGTGCTGATGGTATTGCCAATGGCTTGAATGCGGTATTTGTTCCAAGCCGCTCTTTTGAAGGCCTTTTGTCCTTCTGGATTCCGCGTCAAAGGATAGAGCCAGCCGCGACGCTGTTCGTCATAGACGCCACCAGACCAAGCACGGTCGGAAGGGTCCAACTCGATCTGATAACCATGAAAAACACCTTTCCTGTAATTGGGGTCGGTATTTGAGCGGATCTGCACCCCGGAGTTGACCTCTGAGTCAGTATGTACCTCATATTCTAAGATGAAATCGGTATACGTCTCTTTGGTGGTCAGGAAGCTATTGCGCGTTTTTGGTACGGCTATTCCGACGATAGCATCTCCGCGAATCTCGTACTTGGCCTCACCGCCAATCTGCTCCCAGTTTTTGAGATCTTTACCATTAAAAAGTGGGGTCCAATCTTGGGCTTTTAGTTGAACTCCACATAACATCACCGCCACGATAAGCGTGATTTGGGTCGTTTTTCTGTTCATAATTTGGGTATTGTCTCTTAAATCTAATGAGAATCAGTTACATAATTTCAAACGATTTCATTGCAAGCGCTACCGGTAACGGTACCAAATGCATAGGTTATGGAGAATCGGAAAAAACAGTGCTGCACTCATTTTGAATGCAGCACTAGCCAATAGTATGAAGAAGAATAAATGCGGTTTTCCCGAGAACTTTCCTGCGGGTAGTTGAGCGCAACTTTCCAGTCCCGAACTGTCATCGTTTCTACGAAAAGGTTTCGAATTTTGCAAGGTCGGCTAGGTTCAACAAGCCGTTCACAAGGTTTAATAGGAGGCCGGTCATCTTAGCAAACTTCTCATTTTAGGAGAATGTCAAATGCGGGGCACACCCTGCGAATAACTGTATCCACTCACCTAAAGTAGCGATGACGTTCATTCGCGCCGTCATGGCCCAGCCTGAGGGAAAGGGCTTTAGGAGATTGTTTCAATGATACCCGAATAGTCGGACGATATCACCCAAAAGAATACTATCAAGAGAAGAATGATGGTGATGACAATGATCAACAGGGTACGGTAACCTTCTTCTCGACGGAATTCCCTTATCCTTTTTCTAAACCTCTCTTGATGGAGTTGATCTGCTCGCTGGGACTCTCGAAATAGTTCATCAGTTTCAATCTTCTTTCTTTTGGGGTATTCAGCTTGTATCTCTTTGAGCCGCTTTCTTCCACGTAAGAGCCTTACATTACTCTTATAGGTGTTGATCATCGAATCAATGGGGCCTCCGAAAGACATGATTGAAAGTATCTGCTACCTATCTAACGTAGAAATCCAAAAGGTTGATCTATGATCTTTGGCAGCTAAATAAGTACTTTGCGGCTTTCAGTGGTTTAGCTCTAAAACACCAAGAATCTCCTGTCAACCATGTCCTCAATCATCAACGCGATCCTACCAAAATGTAAAGATTTGGCTCTCTTTTTAGTCATTGGAGCCCTTGCGTTTCTTATTTGCTGCAACTCCGAGGATGACCGGGACCCTTCGAGCAGCATTGAGGGGGTTGTATGGACACAAATACAATCTGAGTTCGCCAACTGTACCAATCCTGACGATGCGGGCATCAATATGATCGAATGTGATCAGGACAATTGCACGACGGTGCTCTACCAAGATGGTGTGGCGTTTCTTACGGAGGTGATCGATGGCATCACGACCACAACAGAATTTCCTTACACCCTTTCGGGCAGCACCTTGTCCTCCAGCGGTTTGTCGGCAACGATCAGGGTAGAAGAAAACACACTCACTGTAACCAATGAAAACGTCTTCGGGTGCCAGTTGATTGAGACCTGGACGAGCAGCAACTAAAGGTAAGTCCGCCGCCGGATAAGCAAAGTAGCGATCACAAGTAGACAGATAGCGATAACAAACCCAAGCAATGCCCAGTTCACGCTAGGCCGGAGTGGAGCATCATCCCCCATAGCAACAAAGCTCGCCCAAAAAAATGGGTGGCTCTTTGAGATATCGGCGGTCTCCAGGAAATCTTGACGCGCCATGCGTAAAGCCGCGCCTTTGCTCTCTCCTTTGGAGAGGTGTTTGTAGAAGTGGGTCATTAACTCAGCTGTCGATTGATCATCTACTTGCCAGTGGCTCATCACAATGCTCGGGCTACCCGCATAAGCAAAAGCTCTCGCCAAACTCATGGCACCCTCGCCTTTGGCCATCTTGCCATAGCCTGTCTCACAGGCACTTAGCACTGTCATCTTCGACGGAATACGCATGTTGTAGATCTCAAAGGCGTGCAAATAGCCGTCCTCTACGGTATCCTCACCGTTGTAGAACAATAATCGGGACATCATCGGATCCTCGTCATCTACGATGGCGTGCATGGCCAGGTGCAAGATGCCTGGGTCATCCAAGTGGGCTTTGAAATTTTGCTCGCTGGCTACTTCCCCCAGGAACGTTTGGCCGTCGAAATATTCGCCAATCGCGGTGACCTCCGGTGTCGTGTGTGCCAAGGCCCTGATCTGGCTTCTGAACTCGCCAAAGTTCTTCATCCTTGTCGTGTCCTGCAGGGTCGTCTCGTAAGATGGGGCAAATGCCAAAAGGTCATTGTTGTCACTCAAAGAACTGAACTCATTGAAATACAAGGAGGCCGAGTAGGCGTAGTGAATCGTGAAGTCATCCATCAGATACGACAGATTACGAAAGTCGTTTGAATTCCCGGTCTTACGGGTCACAAGGGCTCCCAATGGAAAATAGGACAGGTTACCATCAGGTACGATGATCAGCTCGTCAATTTCCGAGCCTAACTCCTCTATGACCGGCTTTAGGTAGCGCTCATAGATTGGAAAGGCCATGCCTTGATAGACATCAGGAGACTGCAATTGTGCGTTGGCTTTAAAGGACGCTCTTAAATTGAAGATGAGTGAATCGTTTACCAAATCGATTTGCTTCACTTCATATTGGTCCTGGGTAATGGTGAAAACATAAGAAACCGTATCTCCGACGTAGTACTCAATAAAGGCTTGATTATTGGCTAGCTGTCGTTGGACATCCTGTACGGAAATAGAGTCTGAGGCGTAGCGAATTTGGTGGTAACGTGGATAGTCTATTTCGAAGACATTTCGAAGCGAATCACGACCATGTTGGACCCGAAATAGTTTGTCCTTGTAGTAAGCCAAGTACGAGGAATCTGCATCGTCCGCACTCCCAAACCGCTGGATTTGTGATCGAGCATAGTTCTCGTCTACCAAAAGATCATTTTCAAGGTCTAGCAAATCCGGTGGGATATTGGCATAGCTCCGAGCCTCGGCACCTTGCCTTGCTCCGTGCAAGGACTGGGCTTTGCTCCATTCAGAAAAAGTAAAGGACTGAGACTTCCATTTCGGATCTTGCCTTTCAGCCAGTTTAAGGCTGTTACGGATGCCTTCTTGGTAGATGAACGAGGTTTGGTCGACAACATGTTTCGGGTGATAGGAAAACAAGAATCTCTCTCTGAGTTGATGATGAAGTTGAGATGCAAACTCAGTGCTATACCAAGGAAAACGATTCAAACTGTCGAATTCCTCGTACAATTCAAGCAACCATTGATAGCGCTTTAATTGGTCTTCAACGCCACCAAGGCCAAGACCGCGACGGATTTGAATTGGTGCTCCTTCCGCATTTGAGAGTACTGCGGCTTTTCCATAGAAAAGTGATGAATCAGCCATCCTACTATGGAAATAGTTTACACTGAGCTTGTGGAATACATTATGATTCCAACTCTTAGGCGACAAATGCAAGGATTGACTTAGGTAACGAGCCGCAAGGCTATGGTTTCCTTTTGCGGTATAAAGTTCGCCAAGATCCATTAGAATTATTGCCAATTGTCGATCTGGCGCATCGACAGATCGGTTCCAATTCTCAGCAAGCAGATAATATTTCTCGGCGGAGTCTAATTCACTGAGTTCAAAAAAAAGAAATCCCAGACTTTGGAGAGATACACCCTTGTCATAATCGTCCCAAAGAGGGCTTTCATTGTACATATTTGCATGCATGATTAGGTTTTCTCTATGCAATTCAAAAGATTCTTGAAAACGGCCCAAGTCCTTCATAATCAGCGCCTTTCTGTTACGTGCAACGAAATTGTCAGATGCACTGAGAGATAATTCACAGAATTCCAAGGCATTTTCATAATCAAGGACTTGATAATAGGCACCGGCGATACCGTTATACAAATACGTCCGCTCAAAATTGTCGAAAAATTGAGTTTCTCGAGCGAGATGGTCTTGACTTTGCAAAAACTTCCGTAAGGCTTCTTGTGGGTTTCCCATAGTGTTCGCAAGCTTTCCCATATTGTTTGTCAACGCAAAAACAGTACGCGTACGGTATCGAGACTGTTGAAGCCTCATTGCCAGACAAATAGCGTCCTGATACGTCTCAGCAGCTAGATCAACTATGCCGAGCTCATCGTATAGTAGTGCCAAGAACCACTTGGCCTCAATAAGCCTTTTATCGCCAATGCCAGCTTCTGTAAAAAGATTCACAGATCGCTTAAAGCGCTCGACACTCTCCTTCGGTCGGCGCAGAGAATGATTCGCAGCGCCATGTAGATAGTGGACCTGTGCCAGAAGACTATCTTGGGCTTTTGCCTCTTCCATGGACTTGGTCAATCGCTGAGCTCGCTCCAAACCCTTGTCCGCCTTTCCACCCCAGATGATTTCCTTTACAATGATGAGTTCACTGCGCCAATACCATGTGACGCTGTCCATTTCCTCAAAAGACCTTGATGCCATCTCCAGCAGTTCCACACCTTCCTCACTGTAGCCGTCGCTGATCATCCTCAAAGAATCTCCCTTTCTGTAAAGTTCCATCGCCTCTTCGAATGTGGATTGACCAAGGCCACTATTCGAAGTGTGTAGAAAGACAATAAGAAGTAACAAGAATCTGTGCAAAGCCAAAATCTTTTAGTTGTATACCCAATTAAAGATAAGCATCGGCAGAAACCTTACCCTACCGCCTTAGTTCT
>JBCCXG010000048.1:0-16443 GCA_039191945.1 Bacteroidota bacterium | reverse complement strand
CTATCGATTTGTTGGGCAGCAAATGACTAACGGGCCCGGCTGGGCGGTCAGAAACAATGGCTTGATGCTCCACTGTCAAGATCCACGAAACATCGGTTTCGACCAGGATTTTCCTATCAGCTTGGAGATGCAACTTTTGGGCGGGGATGGCACTAACCCCAGGACCACGGGAAACCTGTGCACCCCCGGGACCAACGTCGTGATCAATGGTGAGTTCACCACGACGCATTGTATCAACTCTTCCTCTGAGACGTATCACGGAGATCAATGGGTGACAGCTGAGGTGTTGGTGCTTGGGGACTCCCTCTTCCAACACTTTGTGGAGGGAGACCTCGTCCTGGAGTACCAAGATGCAACCGTAGGGGGTGGCGCTGTTTCAGGGCTAAAAGAGGGTGAGTATGAGGAGGGGCGCCCGTTAAAGGAGGGTTTTATCAGTATTCAGGCGGAGACCGCTCCGATTGATTTCAAAAAGATCGAGGTATTGGACCTTTGTGGGTGCCTGGACAAGGAGGCCAAAAACTACAAGTCGTACTATGCGAAGGCCGACAACAGTCGCTGCGTCTATTGAGGTAAAAGAAAACCGTCGGCTCGAGGTATAATGAAAAGGCTGGCCAGTGGCCAGCCCCTTGTCATAACATGCAAATAAAAAGTCTTATTAGATCTCGGGTCTTATTAGATCTCGAAAGTCAGTCCCAACCCAATCATGCGCCCTACCTGCCTCGGATAGACGAGTGTAAGTACGCTGGTGGATTCTACAAAAGGACTGGAGAAAACGTCGTTGCCGTATAGGTATACCGATAAATTATCGGATATTGTCTTGTTCAATTTAAAGTTGACAATCGCTCGACTGTCATTCCGTCCCACATCAAAAGCTTGGGCTGTGTCACCAAAAAAAGGTTCGAACCGTTGCTGATCGAACTGGTATCTCGGATTTACAGTTCCAAATTTATTATAAAAAGCGGTAGCATACAGCCCCGATACGGTTAAATGAATGCCTGAGGGGCCAGAATATTTGAGCCGACCTCTAAAAATGTGTTGGGGTACCCTTGGAAACTCTTCGTCGGTGAGGGGCGAATTTTGTACCGTATCAAGGGTGATGTCGAAGTCGTCGTTTTCTTTATACTCTCGTTCGTTGTGAAAGAGTGTGTGGGACAGCTCCAGTACGAGGGACTTGTTGACCTGGTATTTCAAAATCGTCTCAAGACCCGTGTTGGAACCGTCGATATAGTTGCCATAGTAGGCAGTTTCCATCCGCTCTGTGACAGCAGTTGGCGACGCGATGGTATCTAGCACTACCGGTGAATTGATGACGTCATCGACAACCAGTGTATGGTAGAAGTTGGATTCAAGAAACAGGTCCTCAGTCATTTGCCAGCGAAATCCCACCTCAAAGTTGGAAAAAGAAGTGGGCTCAGTGCTGTTGCCATT
The DNA here is from genome assembly GCA_039191945.1 of Bacteroidota bacterium. Taxonomy (GTDB): domain Bacteria; phylum Bacteroidota; class Bacteroidia; order Cytophagales; family Cyclobacteriaceae; genus JAWPMT01. The sequence goes on along the minus strand of JBCCXG010000048.1, from coordinate 15,015 downwards.
GGTGATTCCTGTATTGAAGAAGCCCGGCCAGGTCAAGCCGAGTAACGTTTGCAGACCCGGTATGGTATTGGCAATGGCTGCCTGTGCCTCTGGGGTAGCCAGGAAGGCTGCAACTTCACTATCGGGAATACCCGCCTCCTCTACGACCACCTCCGTGGCCAGGGCGGGAATGATATCAGTAAATCCTTCAGGACTCGGGACCCTGAGGAAGTTCACAACAATGTTCGTTTGCTGGTAGGGGGGTATAGTAAAGGACCTGGAAAACCCTCCCCATAGTGTCAAATGATCTCCGATCGCTCCCGTCACTTTGGCCATGGGTGACAAGTAAAAGCGGTTATTGATGAGGGAAAAGTTTTCTGCCTTGGCTCCTATATAAAGATTGAGTTTGTCATTGAGCAATTCCACATTGTCTTGGATGAAGAATCCAGTGATTGTCTCTGTATTTTCCCTACCGATGTAGTTAAGCGCCCCCTCGTAGAAAATGTCGTCGAGGTTGTAATTGAGCAGTCGGTAGTTCGCGCCGATTGAGAGATTGTTGAATCCGATGGTGACATTGTCTTGCAACTCGAAATCAATGATGGAATTCTCAGAATTCATCCCGCCGAAAAGGTTGCTGTGATAAAACTCCTGATTGCCGGATACGCGCAAAAAGACTTGATGATCCGCAGAGAATTGGTAGTCGGCCCGGAGATTGCCGGTTATCCTCGATCGTCCATCATCCACCAGAGATACATCATCGCGGCCCTCTACTGCAATATCTCCGCTGTTTGCGATAAACAGCCTCGAACGCTCAGGTCGGTAGACTTGGTTATAGATATTTTGCTTCACACCATTGAAGTGGAAACGTCCCGAAAGCTGCAGCTTGTTGTTGATGGTCCAGTTGGTGCTGAGTCCTGCGGCGAAAGTGTGGACCGTCTGGTCATCGCCAGTGAAGCGGTTGGTGATGAGCGTATCGCCTTCGGTGTAGGAGGCGGGCACGATTGAGGTCTCATTTTCGATCTCTGGCATTTGCTCATATCCGGAGAAGTAACGGTACCGACCATATAGTCCGACAGATAAGTCCTCATTGAGTTGTTTGTTGAAAACGACATTTGTACAACTGTGGAGCGGAACTGCCACATCGGTACTGACCAGCCATCCGTTGTGATCCGAACCAGCTTTCGAAAAAATACTGATCACGCCTGATGCGCTATTGGCTCCATAGATGACGCCTGCGGATCCCCGCACTACTTCGATTCGATCGATCGCTGAGAGTGGGATTTCCAGGTTGTCCCATTGCATGTTAGATGTAACGAGATCATTGAGTGGCGTGCCGTCGAGCAATACGAGGTAGGACGCTGACCCAGAGTTTCTAAGGTAGGTTTCGTATTTGTTGAAATCAATGCTGGCTGCCCAAAACCCAGGAACGAGCTCTCGTAGTAGTTCTACGATCGTAACCGCACCAGAGTGGCTGATATCGCCTGCGGTGATGACATGCAAGGAGGAAGGGACGTCTTGCAATCTTTGGGCCTTTTTGGATACCGACGTGACTTCAAGGCTCATCAGTTCCTCTAGGCTCAAATCCAGGATCTCATCATCCTGGGCAAGAGCGAACGGAAAAACGCAACAGCTCAGGAACCCGACAAGGATGTTCTTCTTCGTCATAGTGATACACAAGAGTGAAGGTTAGGAATCGCTAATCGATGCTTTGAGCAAACCGGATATATCATACTCGCTCGTAGCCTATTCGTTGCAAATTATGCCCTTAAATTGGGTATTGTCAGGTTGTGCCGTTGAGTATGGCTTTTTATGGTGTGAGCAAGCCGGCAGCGATTGAGCCTACTCATTATCGCTAAAGACCGATATCCTTCGCGTTCATCGCGGTATCCTGTGGATTCGGTTGCGAATTGCGGACTTCAGAAATCGTTATGGGCTTTTGGTTTGTTCGAGATAAAAACGCCTGAGTGCGACTAACATTAATTCCCACGACGAGTTTCGACAAATAGAATGACAGAGAAACGTACGCTAGACTATCTACTAAAGCCAGTCAATAGGTTTTTCGAAAATGAGATGGCCACTGGAGTCATACTGCTGGTGATGGTCGTCATCGCCATGATCTGGGCGAATTCGCCGTGGGCTGACAGTTATCACGCGCTGTGGAAGACGCATTTCATGATCGGTACCGCGGAGATCAACCTTGACAAGACCCTACATCACTGGATCAATGATGGTTTGATGGCGATTTTCTTTTTTCTCGTCGGGTTGGAGATCAAAAAGGAGATCATCAATGGAGAGCTTTCCAGTTTGAAGAAGGCTTCTTTACCGATCGCAGCGGCCCTGGGAGGAATGATTGTGCCTGCCGGCCTCTATGCTCTGTTCAATTTGGGAACCTCCGGAATCGATGGGTGGGGGATCCCAATGGCGACCGACATTGCTTTCACCTTGGGCCTTGTCGCGCTGATTAGCTCCAAAGTACCGACCTCTCTCAAAATATTTTTGACCGCCCTGGCCACGGTGGATGACATCGGAGCAGTGCTGGTGATAGCTGTCTTCTACACGCCGGATATAGAGGTCATGCAGCTGGTCTATGCCGCTGTTTTTCTGGGCTTGATGTACGGATGCAACTTACTAGGGGTAAGGAGTTTTTGGGTCTATTTTGTCATTGGGGTCTTGGGCCTTTGGACCTCCATTTTGTACTCGGGTGTTCATGCGACAGTAGCTGGTGTCATCGCGGCATTTGCGATTCCATCCCGAGTCAAAACCAAAAAGTATGAGTACGCCAATAAGCTGAAAAAATGGGCAGAAGACTACTCCAACGCAGAAACGACCGACGGACCTTTCCTGTCGAATGAGAAGATGCATATCATCTCAGACATCGAGCGGGAAAGTGAGCGAGCGCAAACCCCGCTACAGCGATTCGAACATGAGCTAAAGCCCATTGTGGCCTACTTCGTGATTCCGCTCTTTGCTTTGGCCAATGCCGGGGTCACCATCGAAGGCAATATCCTGGAGATGATCGGTCATCCCGTGAGTCTAGGTATCATTGCAGGCCTCTTTCTGGGCAAGTTGGGTGGTATCATGCTATTCTGTAAGTTGCTGACCGCCCCGGGAATCAGTCAGCTTCCCAAGGGGAGCACCTGGAATTCTGTCGGCGGCGTGGCGATGATGGCGGGCATAGGATTTACCATGTCGCTATTTATTGCCGAGTTGGCCTTTACGGACAAGACACTGATTACTTATGCTAAAATTGGCATTTTGGTGGCTTCCTTCCTCGCGGCAGTGACAGGTATCCTTTGGTTCAAATACTTTGTGCAGGTCCCCGCTCCATCTGCAAAATGAAACACGCGGAAGCCTCTGCCACGCTCCGGTCAAAGCCTGACGTTACACCCTACCCCAATCATTCGCCCTACTTGTCGAGGGTAGGTCAACTGTAGTACATCGGTCGATTCTACGAAGGCACTTTTTAGGATGTCATTTGCGAATACGAATGCCGAGAGCTGATCGTTGAAGGTTTTGTTGATGCGAAAGTTGACGATCACTCGCTCGCTATTTCTTCCGACAGGAAATGGCCTTGCCCCATCTTCAAATAACGGATTAAAGAGTTGGCGGTCCGCTTGAAAGGACATATTGATTGGGTCAAAGCGGTTGTAGAATGCAGAAGCATACAAACCAGATACCGAGAAGTCGAAACCAGACTCATGCAGGTACTGTAGCCGAGCCCGTATCACATTTTCCGGTACGACGGGCGAGGAACCTGGAAGTGTCAAGAAAGCTGTAGTAAAGTCGTCCACGTTGAAGTCGTCGTTGTCCTGCCATTCGCGATCTTTCACAAAAAACCAGGTATGAGATAGCTCTAGAAGGAACCTATCTAGGAACTGATAGTTGAGTGTCGATTCGACGCCAAGATTGGTGCCGCGTCCGTAGTTGCCGTACAAGGTCACCGCGACCCGTTCGCCAAGTTTGGTTGGGGATGAGATGGTATCTGTAATCGCCGGTGTCACTGCTATGTCATCTTGTACTCGGGTGTAAAAGAAATTTGACTCCAGGTACAAATCATCTTTGAGCTGTGCTCTAAAACCAACCTCTAGATTTTCAAAAGAAGTCGGCTCCTGTTGTTCCGAACTGATCGTCGCCACGTTGTAAAAGTCTGGGAAGGACAAACTCAACAATGTCTCAATGGTGGGTATGGCTGCTTCGACTGCTGCTATTCCCTCAGGCGAAGCCAGAAAGGCGGCTTCCTCCTCGGTTGAAAGGTCCAATGATCCGAGCACGAGCGCTTGTGCAAAAAATGGGGATACTTGCTCGAAACCTCCCGGCGTAGGGAGGGCGAGTTGGGTCAGCTCGATATTGGTCTGATTGTAACCCGGCGTCGTGAATGACCTGGAATAGCCTCCCCAGACCGTGAAACGATCCGTCGGACTGTACGCGAACTTTGCCATGGGAGACAAATAGTAGTCGTTGTTGAGTAGAGAAAAGTTCTCGGCTTTGGCACCCACATAGATGTTCAACTTGTCTTCTAGGAAGGTGAGATGGTCCTGGATAAAGAACCCGGACAGGTTCTCCGTATTTTGCGCGTTGATGTAATCAATCTGAGAGGGCACATCCACGTTATAGACATTGTAGCGGATGAGCCTGTAGTTGGCACCAAAGGATAAGTTGTTGAACCCTATTTTCCAGTTGTCCTGCACCTCAAAGTCTATGATGGAGTTTCTGGATCTAAAACCGCCATTGAGCCCGTACCTAAAGTCCTCTCGATTAAATGAAGCCCTGAGAAAGAGCTGATTACCCTCCGATACTTGGAATTGGCCACTCACATTTCCAACCATTCGATTCCTATCGTTATCCGTAAGGAAGACGTCAGACTCACTGGAGAAGATAAGTCCGACATCGTTGATGAGCGCCTGACTGGCTGATGGATCGATGGCCTGACCGTAGATGTCTTGGTAGATGCCGTTGAAATGCCCGGTGGTGGAAAGTTGAAGACGCTCTGACACCTTCCAGGACAGGTTGTATCCAAAGGCCAATCCCTGGTAAGTATTGTCATCCTCGGTATAAAGGCTGGTAATGGTGGTGTCTCCTTCTCCGAAGGTTCTGGGAACAACAGAAGTCTCATTTTCGATCACATCGAGTTGATCATATCCACCAAAATACCGATAGCGGCCATAGAGCTGTACGGCAAGTTGCTCGTTCAGCTTCGTACCGTAGGAGAGATCCGTGCTCAAATGCAATGGGGCGGCGGCATTCACATCGATCAGGAGCCCCTCACCATCTACTGGAGATTTTGTGAAGATACTGATGACTCCTGTAGCGGAATTGGCACCATAAATTACACCTCCTGATCCTTTGATTACTTCTATCCTGTCGATGATCCCGAGGGGGATCTCGAAGTTGTCCCAGAGCATAGAGGATTCGATGAGGTCATTCATCGGCGTGCCATCCAGCAATACGACATAGGTGGCTCTGCTTGGGTTGCGGAGATAAACGTCATTTTTGTTGAAGTCTAGCGAAGCTGCCCAAAATCCGGGTACATATTCTCTGAGCAGCTCAACCACGGTGACCGCACCTGACCGACTAATCTTTTCATGGGTAATCACGTAGATGGATGACGGGATGTCCTGCAGCCGCTCTGCCTTCTTGGAAACGGATGTGATCTCCATGGACATCAGCTCCTCGAGGCTCAATTCGATGAATTCTTCCTCCTGAGCTATTAAATGAAAAGTGCAAAAAATACCGATGAGGGTTATTAGTGCCTTTGATTTCATAGTGGTGGTGTTAGCTGGTGGGCTTCCTAATGATTTTGATTGTTCCGTGCTTGGTGGGGAGCTTTTTATTTCAGTCGGTCGAGGGCAGGACCCCAAAAACCGGCGCCAATTGCTCGCTATTTACTTCAAACACAGTGGAAAGGTAATAGCGGCTATATGAACTTACTGACGGTGGCGTTTGAATGGGAATTATTGACGAATGAGAAGGGGGTGGGTCTTGGGAGGAAATCGTTAGCTAAAGGTGTGGAACAGCTATGGAAAGCAAGCGAAAACCACAGGTACCCTTCTTGCCCTTGGGTACCTGCAGTTTGAGTGAATCGGGTGTTAGGGTATGGTGAGGGAATCTGGTCCTTCCACAAGGAAGATATGGCAACAGTCACGGCCCACGACGAAGATCTCGTCAACGACGCTTTGACCGTCGAGATACCCCTCAAATCGGATGGCTGTGCCATCGCAGTCGACCTTGTCAAAGTCGCTGTCTTGCGCGATGACGTAGCTTCCGGGCATCAGCTGACCTAACCAGTCGCCGTGGTCCAGGATTTCCCCTGTTGCGACGATGGTCTTTTCAAACTCGTCGAGGACGACAGGTTCACCGCTGGGTGCCGTTACGGTAAATAGTATGGTTCTGAATTCTTCAGTGCAAAATAGGTCTCCAGTACACTCCGGACAGGTCACTTGAGGTTCACCCTTTTCGTCGCAGGCGAGTGTGAGTCCCAGGATAAGCAGGAACGCTAGTTTTTTCATCATTGTAAAAAATTTGTCTAATTCACCAGCCTGTAGCAAATCCTCTGCCAGTTGTAACTGAGCTCATCCGAGTGGTAAAAAAGAAGCGTCGGTGCAGGTCTGACCATGATAGCAAACAGTACGTAGATAAATGATCAGCTGTTGATCGAGCGACTCGACGAAACAATCACTGACTATGTCGTTGCCAAAAGATGGACGGGGGAGTTGTTTGAGAGCGATGGATTGAGCTGAGTATATCAGATCTCAGGCCAGCCAATAACCATGAAGAGGCTCGACCGTTGATGCTGTGGTGAGCATGCTCACATGGGAAATGTCGCAACCGATCCGGTTGAAAACGAGCCCTAAGATCCTTAAGGGATATCATGCGCTGAGGTCGTTTTCGACCTATTTATATCACCTTACCGAGTGCTAGAAGCTTGGTGCTGGGCGTCATTTTTTTAGACTCTATACTGCCCTTGCTAATCAAAAATCGAAGCTTGTTTTGCTCCAGGTAGAAGCCTATATCTGATCCGCTGCCGACTTGCTTATCTGTATCAGAGACGATCAATACGCTCTTTTGACTGGCAGCTGGGGCTACCTCTCCGATGATCCTTTCCTGACCGCTCGGTACGAAAAGGATGTTGCATTTGTCGAGCTCACTGGCGCCATTGATCTTGATGACCGTTAAGTTGTCTCGTGATGCGGCAAAGGTGACGAGCTCGTCGTACACATCAGACTTACCGATGACACCGACGACGATGTTTTGCTCACTGTTGGGCCATTCGATATACTCTGAGAACTTGTACAGAAACAATGCCTTAAACTTGCTTTCCTGAGCTTGTGCTTCGTGCCCAGCAATAAATGCCCCCATCAGAAAGAGTACACCGGCCAAAAGATTGCGATTCATGGTTGAATGATTTGTCTTCAATAATTTGTCTATATCTCAGCTTCTACCACCTCTAGGGTGACTTCTTTTTCCGTCAATGTAAACCGGCCTACGCCGTCCTTCAATGATGAAGCGACACCTGCCAGCTGTTCAGATTTACTTAGGTAATTCTGCATACCGGCCGATAACTCAGTGGCGGAGCTGGCGATTTGCTCAGCACCCACCGCGCTTTCTTCTGCAATGACGACAACCGATTCCGTGATGGAGACCACTTTACCGATGTCGCCTTTTTGCTGCGCGGTCGCCTCTACGATGTCCTCAGAGAGGCGCAAAGTCTCTTCCGTGCTACCGGCAATTTCCTGGAACACGGCTACTACCTGTGCCGAGGCCTCGCTACCATTTTTCACACTGGATTTCATAGTGTCGATAGCGGAGGAGGCGTTTTGCGTATCCTTGTGGACGTCCCCGACCAGGGTTTCTATTTCCTTGGCCGACTTGCGCGAGTCTTCTGCCAGTTTGCGAATCTCTTCAGCGACTACAGCAAAACCCCGTCCCGCTTCTCCCGCCTGAGCCGCCTCGATGGCTGCATTGAGCGCTAGGAGATTCGTTTGATTGGCGATATCCGTGATTACGTTGAGCACTCGGACGATTTCTTTTGACCTTTGCGTGAGTACCTGGATTGACTCGTACGTCTGGTCTGAAGAGCCTTCTATCTCTTGCATGTTTTGCACGACTCTATTGACGATCTCCTGGCCTTGCTTACTGCCATCCACGCCACTCTTTGCGGCCTTGTTGATGGTTTCGGCTTTGTGACCCATTTCCACAGATGACTGGAGTATCCCCTCGACCAGATTAGAGGCCTCATCCACCTTTTGTACCTGGTTGCGGGCACCTTGACTCATTTCGCCAATCGATGATGCAATCTCGGTGGTATTGGCGTTCATCTCGGAGCTACCACTGAGCATTTCTGACGAAGAGTCGTCCAAGACACCGGCATTCTCGCTTATATCCTGCAAAAAAGTATTTAGGTTTTCGGATGCCTTGTTAAGATTGGCCACAAGCTTAAGAATGTCCCCGTGGGCTTCATCGGTGTATCGAACGGTCATGTCTCCCTGTGCCATGCGATCGACCATGGAGCTGACTGAGAGGACAGGCTGTGCAATGGATGACAACAAATTATTGATCGTCTCCGCCAATGACTTCCAAGCTCCTTCCTTGTTGGAAGTATTGATCCTGGCGGCCAGGTCACCATCTTCTCCAGAGATCCGGACCACTTCGTTGGTTTCGGAGATCACATCTTTAAGGTTTTCTCGCATGGATAGCAAGGCCTGACCTAGCACATCCCCATCGCCGGAAGCTTTAAAAGACGATTCCAAGTTACCTCTTCCAATTTCCTGAGCGAACTCGGCGTAGCGCTTGAAAGCTCCGATGACCCGATTGATACTTTCGCTCATGCTGCCGATTTCATCTTTGCTGCTGGCGTTGGTCTCGTCGACGATTTTTCCTTGCGCCACTTTCGCAATGACTTCTTGTAGGCCCGTGATGGGATGCGTGATGCCGCGCGTCAGGAGTGTCGAGATGACAATGGCAAAAAATGCTGCTATGAGGCCCAGGACAATGATCGTACCGTTCATACGGTCAAATGACGAAAGCATTGTGCCGGTTATTTCTTCAGATTCCTCATCATAAGTTAGGAGTAGCTCGTCCAGCCTTTGTGTCAATTGTTCGGTCGTGGGTACCACTGATCCTTCAATCAGGTCCTCACAGATAAAAACAGCTACGGGATCTTCGTAATCCAATGGGCTGGTCAGCGTGGTCATAATCGTTTGGTGATCCATCATAATGGACTCAAACTCGGCGATGATCCCCGCTACCTCGGTGGAATCCTCTTCAGAGAATACGAGAGAATCCAATCGGTCCTTATAGGTAGGGTATAACTCGTTGTGTATTTTTTCCAGTTTTCGTTTATCGACCTCATAACTCTTCACATAGACCCAATTGGTCGAATAGGTTTTCGAATCCTTGATCAGACCTTTGAGTTCGTTGATCGCTTGTCGTGATGGTTCAACTTCTGATTCGATACGGATCAGCATGTCCGTACTTCGGTTGAGGATCACATAGGTGTAAATACCATTTAAAGCGATAGCTAAGATCAACACGAGAAAACCCGCCGTGATTTTCCGACCGATCTTTAAGTTTCTGATGAACTGGATCATACTCCCAGGTTAAGTTATTCACAACGGTACTCCATCAGTGGGTGGAGAGTGCCGTTTTATCTGCTAAAAATTAATGTTGGTCGATTTTCAACGCTGTTCACGTAGAGGGCTCGATAGCTTGCGAGTTGATCTCCACCAAACAAACTTAGCAGCTCTCCATCCCGTATGCTCACGGACACTTCCGAAGTGGAATTATTACTGACCGACGGGGGAATGGACGGGGTAATCGTTATTTAGTGATGCTTCTCTAGCGCCAAACCTGCTCGATCGGACCTTGGGAGCTCCGAGGGCTTTCATAGGTAAAGTGGCTTGATTGGCGCCTTTGGGGATGAAATACCCGCACGGACTTGAGTGGGGTGATTACCGGGATTGTACGCTTTTAAAAAATGGCGATCGAACATCGAATTGCACCGTTGAAATACTTTGCGCGGGCTGAGGCTTTGAAGATTTACCTTATTAATCCAAAAAAAATAGTCGACTTTTTGCGTCTTTTATGTAGTTCCTTCGACTACAAGGAAAAACGAGATATGAAAAGGTTACACGTGAGTTTATCGGTGAAGGACTTACAGCAGTCCGTAGAATTTTACAAGCATCTTTTTGATGCAGCGCCCACCGTCATCAAAGAGGACTACGCGAAGTGGATGCTGGACGACCCCTTGGTTAATTTCGCTATCAACAGTGGCGGTAAGCAGATGGGCTTGCAACACCTGGGGATACAGGTGGAGAATGAAGATGAGTTGCAGGAGGTCTATCAAAACTTTGGAAACACCGAAGGCGAGTTGTTGGAAGAGGGGCATACGGTATGCTGTTATGCTCAATCTGAGAAGTCATGGGTGAAGGATCCACAGGGCGTAGAATGGGAGGCTTTTCATACCTATGGTACCTCGGAAGTGAAGAAAGTGAGCGATACCCAGTGCTGTGAAGACACCTGTTGTGCATGATACCGCTAAACTGGCTTGCCAGCCAGTAGCTCCGATCTTCCTGCGATACCGGGACAATTTGGTGCGATACATTCGCAGCAAAGTGGTTGATCCCATATCGCAGGAGGATCTCTTGAGCGAGGTCATGATGAAGCTCTATGACCAGTGCGAGCAATTGGATACGGTGAAGAACGTGGAGGCCTGGCTCATCGGCATGGCTAGGAACACCATCAATGATTATTTCCGCTCCATGGAGAAGCGTCGGACAGGGGAGATCTTGGCAGAAGTACCAGTGACAGAAACGGAGATCGATGAAGGCATAGACATCGAGTCTTGCGTGCACGCATTGATGGGTCTGCTGCCCGAAAAGTACCGTGGCCCTTTGGAGGATTACGAACTGAAAGGTATCCCACAAAAAGACCTGGCCAAAGTCTACCGCATCAGCATCTCCGGGATTAAGTCAAGGGTACAGCGAGGGCGAGTCATGTTGAAAGAGCTCTTCACCGCCTACTGCAGTGAGGCAGTTGCATTGAGCTGCCAATGCGAATCAAAACCCGCCTGCGGCGTAGGGTAAAGAAAGCATTGGGTAACGCCCGATTTTTCCGTAAAATTCCCTAAGCTTGATGCAAATCCAAGTCCCTCACGATGCTAAGAGACCCTCACCCAATTATCTTTGTGCTCCTATGTTTGACCCTGGCGGGCTGCACTACGAGCACAACTCAGCAAAATCAGGAAGACAGCGCACCGGTTCCTCCCGCTTTCATTCAAGCATTGACCTTATATGCTTCATTTGACGGGGAAGCGGCCGATAAGGCGCAAGGCGATGCACAACTTTACAGTGCTGCCTCAAGGGATCCGCAAGATACTGTGGTGAGTGGGATAGGGGCAGCTTCTCAAGTCTCCCTCGCTCCCGGGGCAGGCTACAGAGGAGGTGCCTTGAAGTTCGATGCTAAAACCTCCAATGTCGTTTTCTTTCGGTGTAGCGAAAACCTCGCCTACAGCACGTCGGAGTGGAGCGGTACGGTTTCCTTCTGGCTGAAGCTTGATCCGGCAGTGGATCTGGAGCCTGGGTTTTGCGATCCGATCCAGATCACGGATGTCAATTACAATGATGCCTCGCTATGGGTCGACTTTACCGGCGAAAACCCAAGGGACTTTCGATTAGGCGTCATTGGTGATCTAAATCATTGGGATCCTGAAGGCGCTGGACCCACCGACAATCCGGAGTTTGACAGGCGGCTTGTCGTAGTAAAGCAACCTCCATTCTCAAGAGAGGCCTGGACCCATATTGCCATTGCTTATGACCAGCTCAATGGTTCAGGGACTGCGACGCTCTACGTCAACGGTGAGGCCCAAGGTACCATAGATCCAGTGACAGACCCCTTTACTTGGGATGTCAGTAAGGCCAATATGTACCTAGGGCTCAATTATATTGGTTTATATGACGAACTCTCCGTATACAATCGCGCCCTGAGCAGCGATGAGATTGCGGCATTGACCGGATTGGAGGGCAGCCTAAAGGACCTTCTTTGATCTAATTCAAAAATCCATTCACGTCTGATGCAGCGACTTTTCGAAAGAAGACTCGCTCAAACCGCCCGGAAGTGAAGGTAGTCCCTATCACCAAAAGGTTTTGCTCCTCATCTGTCCGCACCGTGCTTAGTGTGAAAGGATTGATGAAACCAATGGTCTCTATCCCGCTCACTTCCGTGGTCGTCAGATTGTAGAAGTACAGTGCCACCTCTCTACTCTCTGTTTCTGCGGCGATCACGACATGATTTTCGCCGTAGGGAATAATAGCGGCAGGTGTACCGGTCTTCAATTCTGCCTGATCACTGGAGAATAGATCGATGCTTGAGCTGGTCGTACCTGTGCCGACAGGTGTTGATGGCACGACGTAGTTTTCATCGAACTGAAAGCCAACCAGAGCGAAGAGGTTTCCCGTGATCGAGTAGGCGGCCCTAATCCCACCGTTGTCTGACTGACCTTGTACCACTCCACTGGGTTCCTGGCTAAAGTCAGAAAATACAAGGGAGAGACTGAAGTCGTAAAATCCGTTGAAATAATAGTTGCCAGGGTTTACCTCGCCGCAAAAGAAGGGCTGTCGACCGTCAGGCTCCAGGTAGTGCGCCAAAATTGTTGGTTCTACATCTTGTCCCGCGCCGATGGTATAGCCCGCCTGATTCAATACTGTTCCGTCGGTGCGTACCTCCGAAATTACCGTGGTCAGACTAGCGGGGTCATAGCTCTGCAGCAGTAGGTTGCCTCCTGAGTTCATAGCCGCACTGAGTGGGTACAATACATTACCCACTGGAGTGACTTCCAGGTTTCGGAAATTTTCATCTGTGGCGATCAACTGCGCGCGCAGCGTCGTGCGGCTCATGGCGAAGAAATAGAAGGTACTATCTACCCTGAACATATCCGGGGTGGGGACCACCATTTCAGAGTCCATTGTTCGCTCACGGAGGAAGTTACCTGCCTTGTCTACAGTTATGATTTGAATGCCTTTGAAGTCGGAATCGACCAGTTTTGTGGCCGCAAGGATGACATAGCCACTGGCCGTCTCCACAATATCGATCGGTTCGTAGTCAATCTCCGCATTGCGGTTGGAATAGATTCGAAAAAACGAATCGTTTTCCAGGTCTAGTTCATCCTCACATGATAGGAAGAGTCCAGAGATCGCTACAAGCAGAGTGAGTGTTCTTATATATGATTGCATAGCTAGATATCTTTTATGGCTGGAAGTGTCAGTGATCATCTACTGGATTGGAAGGTGTTGTCGATGAACTTCAGTGGGAAGACCACACCGAATGAGCCACTGATATTTCTGATAAATATGTCATCATTGATCTCACCGACAGCGAAGAATGCATTTTCCTCAAAAATTTCTTCCTTGTTCACGGCACTCGTGATCCCGTAGTTGTAAGCGAAGTCGAGATACAGACGGATGTTTCCCACGTCATAGCTGGCCCCGATGCCTCCAAAAGCTGAGAGGAAGCCCTGGAACTCATTAGGAACATTGAGGCTCACTTCTCCACCCACTACCCGAGAGTCCAATACTACATCCGTGTGCCGAATATCGAGTTGCTTATTTGCACCCATGATAAACGAATAGCTGACACCGGCGATGACGAAAGGCCGCAGATTGCCTCTCTTGATGATGTCATACTTCAGCGTGATGGGTACGACGACCAGATCAAGCGCTTGCTCTACATCGTAATCGGTGATGAAAGCCTCCGGCTGGATGCTGCTGTCCCATGAAAACCGATTGGCATACGAGTACCTTATGCGCTTGTACATCGGCTGTATACCAAAGGATAGTCCCCTGGCATAGTAGGTGGCATCAAGTCCTATTTGCACTCCAATCAGGTTGAAATCGTCGTATTGCTTGGCCGCTTCTTCTTCCGAAGCGGCATTGATTTGACTGGTGACCATGTACGTCTCATTCGCGAAGGGCTGTGTGACGTTGGTGCCAAATTTCAATCCTAGCCACCATTGGGTGTCCAGAAAAGATTCGATTCCGCCCCGGGCGTCGAGTCGCCTCTGGGCTTCCGCGTCGCCTACTATGAGGCACGCGAAGATCAGCGCAAAAAGCCTAGCGCCTAACAACAATCTTCTTCGTATCATTCAGTTTTTCGGATGTCGCCTTTAAGTGATATATGCCTGGTTTAAGAGATGAGACGCGTAAGCGCTCCGTATGTTTGCCGGGGTTGAGTTGCAGCTCTTTTTGCATAACCAGCCGGCCATCTACATCATACAATTCCAACGCCACAAGTTGCCGGTCATTGACCATCAGGTCGATGTTCGACACGTCCGTCGCCGGATTGGGATGTACCTTGTCAATTTTGTAATGCTTCTGTAGAAAGTGCTCCGAGTCCAGCACCACATCGCGTGTGATTTCGAGCGGTTCGTAGTTACCCCCCTCTGGATTGGCACCTGAGACAAAGTCCCGGAAGAAGATGTCATTGGTGATCACGTCTTGATCCACTTCCATCCAATCGCGAAGCACGTTGGCATAGATTTGACGATAGTCAAACTGCATGTCGACATTGTTTCGAGACAAGTCCGGATTGGTACCAAAGATCCCTGGTTTCACACCATTGCCAAACATCATAATAGGCCCTCCGGCTCCGTGATCCGTACCATAGCTACCATTTGAGCCGATTCTGCGGCCAAACTCAGACATTGTCAGAGTGAGCACTCTATCCGCTAGTCCTCGCTTGGTCAGGTCATTTTGGAAAGCCCTCATCGCTGATGATATGTGGTACATCAGTGCGGCATGTCCACCCATAGTAGGGTCATAATCCGTCGTCTGGTTAGCATGGGTATCAAATCCACCGATCTTCACGAGAAAGACCTTGGTTTTCACGCCACCACCGAGTAATCGGGCTACGAGCTGAAGCTGTCCTGTAAGGGGGTTCCTGCCTCGGTTAGAAGCTGAAAATGGGTATCGCTCCGGGTAGTCGACCCTCGTCTCCGCAGCGTTTGCGTAGATCTCCGCCAGCCTTTGAATGTAGGTTTCGGACTTG
>JBCCXG010000047.1:0-16446 GCA_039191945.1 Bacteroidota bacterium | reverse complement strand
ATCTCATTGGGGTCACAGGAATCTTTCTCTACTTCCAACTTCTCGATCAGCCCATCGATTTTATCTTCTATTCGTCTATTGGCTACTTCCTGTTGGTCAATAGTATTAACAATTCCATTTTTAAAACTTATGATATACCGGTAGCGAGTTCCGCTGATAAATTGAATTTGGTGCTTTTCGTGTATGTTGTCACCTTTTCAATCTATTTTTTGACCCCAACTATTTCACCCAAAATCCCGGAGAACCAGCTCACCGTTCTCTATTTGGTTGCTTTCATGCCCATTGCCGTGACGCTGTGGAGATTCTTTTATATAGCGATCATTCACCAGCCAGTACTTTACACCAACATTTTGATCTTTGGAAGGACCAATTGCATTGCTTTTATCAAGCAACACTTTGACTTTGAGGGGCATGCGTACAGGGTACTGGGAGAGAAGGCGACGGATGAGGGCTCCGAGATTGATGATAATACCTTCGCAGCGCTAAAGAAGTTGGTCGACAAGCAGAGTGTCAATACGGTGATACTTGCATACAATAATCTCGGCAATATCCCAGGAAATGTCAATGAATTCGTGGAGTACTGCTCTGTCAAAGGTGTCGAGATTTACAATCACTTGAAATTCTACGAGTCGGTCAATTATGCTATACCCATCCGTGAACTTGGTAATAATCTTTACTTGAGCTTTCCATTTACACGGACAAATTACAATCTCATTTATAAAGGGCTGCATCGCATTCTAGACGTTTTTTCTTCGGTAGTTGGCCTGCTTTTTTTGGGAATCATCATTCCTCCGGTCGTGATTTTGAATGTATTTTTCAATCCAGGACCGCTGTTTTTCGAACAACTACGGGTGGGAAAGGGTGGCATCGAAATACCTATCCTGAAGCTAAGATCAATGGTCGTTGATGCTGAGAAGAAGACGGGAGCAATTATGGCTCAAAAGA
Organism: Bacteroidota bacterium; assembly: GCA_039191945.1. Lineage (GTDB taxonomy): Bacteria > Bacteroidota > Bacteroidia > Cytophagales > Cyclobacteriaceae > JAWPMT01. Next base: position 15,501 of record JBCCXG010000047.1, on the reverse strand, counting down.
ATGACGCTAGAGTGACACAATTCGGCAAGATCTTGCGAAAATTTCGCTTCGATGAACTGCCTCAGTTCTGGGCAGTGCTTAAGGGGGATATGAGTTTGATTGGTCCGAGGCCAGAGAGAAAAGTTTTCGTTGATCAACTGAAAGGAAAGATCCCTGCCTATGACATGAGGCATATGATCAAGCCCGGGATTACAGGATGGGCCCAGGTAAAATACAAATACGGCGAGAACCTGGAGGATAGCTACCGAAAGCTAGAATACGACCTCTATTACATTAAGAATCGCTCTATTCTGATGGATATCAGAATCATTGTGGATACCATCAACACTGTCATTTTTTCGCGAGGACAATAGATTCCCAACCGAATATCGCTGCCTTGTGTCTATTCACTAAATTAGCAGCTTATTTTAAAGACCAGGATGCATTCAATCGGCTCGAAAGCACTTCTCACTGTTTTTATTTTCCTGATAACCACTAGTTTATCGATAGTCTCTGCGCAATTTGATACAGGCTCTGCTACCAGTGTGGATGATCTTAGCGACGATCAACTACGAGCGCTGATGGGCCGCGCCGCCAGCTCGGGTTACTCTGAGCAAGAAATATACACGCTCGCTGAGCAGCGAGGATACAGTGCGGTAGAGATTATCAAACTCCGCGAGAGAGTGCGGGCACTGAAGTCCCAAGAGACAGTAGCATCTGCGCCAGCCGAAGTAATGCAGGATCCACCTCAAGGCACCAGGAGGCGACCAAAGGATTCGGTGAGGATTGCACCTCTCCAGTATTTCGGTTATGACTTTTTCAATGCCAACAATACCGAACTAAGCTTTGAGCCCAATCTCTATGTTCCACCTACCGATGACTACGTGCTCGGCCCAAGAGATAAGTTTGCTGTGTACCTCTATGGTGCTTCAGAGAAGAATCAAGGAGTGGAAGTGAATGCAAGTGGCTTTGTCGTTCTCGACAATATCGGACCGATTTTCGTTTCCGGTCTGACATTTGGGGAGGCCCGAGATAGAATAAAGATGAGACTTGGGAAGTACTATGAAGATCTCCTGAGCCGAAACCCTCAAACCTTCCTGGAAATCTCCATGTCACAAGTCCGCACGATCAATGTGAACCTGGTGGGTGAAGTGAGAACGCCTGGTACCTACTCGGTCAATGGCTTCACCACGGTTTTTAATGCGCTGTACGCCGGCGGTGGACCCACAAAAAACGGTACGCTTCGGGCGATCAAAGTCATTCGAAATGGCGAACCGGTTGCAACCGTTGACTATTACGATTTTCTGATGAGTGGCAATACGAAGTCCAACATAACACTAAAGGACGACGATATCATTTTGGTGGGAAGTCATTTGGGGAGGGTCCGTGTCTTTGGGGAGGTGAATAGGCCGGCCATCTACGAGATTGAAGAAGGTGAAAGTGTAGAAGATATATTGTCATATGCAGGGGGATTTACTTCGGAGGCCTATCGTGACAGGATCGGTCTCACGAGGAAGAATGGCGTGGATAAATCTGTAGCCGATGTATTCGCCTCGCAATACCAGGTATTTCGGCTGGACGATGGTGATGAGCTGTTTGTTGGCAAGATCTTGGACAGATACACCAATCGAGTCTCCATTAAAGGGGCCGTCTATAGGCCTGGACAATATGCGCTGGAGGAGGGATTGACTTTAAGTAAGCTCTTGAACCGAGCAGACGGATTGACCGGCGACGCTTTTACCGGGCGTGCTTTGATCACAAGGACTAAACCAGACCTGAGTACTGAGACAATATCTGTGGCTTTGGATGAGTTGCTTTCCTCAGGCCTAGGTGATATTCCCTTGCAAAGAGAAGATGTGATCCAGGTGTTGTCGACTTATGACCTCCAAGAAGAGTTGTTTGTTCAAATCAGCGGTGAGGTCAATCGGCCAGGTAGCTATCGCTATTCCGCCAATATGAATGTAACAGATCTCCTCTTTTTGGCACAGGGATTTAAGGAGAGCGCTGCGACAGGTAATGTAGAGGTATCAAGTCGACCGGACAACCAGAATCGCGGCAACTTGGCCGAGATCCGGATTCTCTCCGTCAGCAAAGACCTTGAATTGGTTTCCGAAGATCAGGACCTTATGCTCAAACCTTTTGATCATGTTTTTGTCCGACGAAATCCCGACTATTTCGAGGAGAAAACGATCCAAATCACAGGGGAAGTGCAGTTTCCAGGAAAATATGCTTTAGTATCAGAGGAGGAACGTATTTCCGACATCATCGGCAGAGCCGGAGGATTACTGGGAAGTGCCTACGTGCCTGGTGCGAATATCATCAGGGAAACGGAATACTTCCGAGTGGAGAACGACGTCCTAAAACGTCAAGAATATCTTTTGGCCACACTCCAGAGCATGGATTCGACAAACTTGACTGAAGCTGACATCAAGTTCATCGAGGAAGTGTTTCAAGAGCTGGACAATGCCGGCCTCCAACCCATTGAGGAAAACGAGGGCCTAGCCTCAGCAGCTAAGAGAGCGCGGCTCATCGAATTGGCGCAGCGCAATCCGTTTCTTGGCGGGCTGGACTTAAAAAGGAGCGAATCTATTGCCCTGGACCTCGCGAGTATTTTGAACTCGCCAAAAGGCGCTGAAGACTTTTTCCTAGAAAGCGGCGACATCATCAACATTCCCCGAGAACTCAAGACAATTAGACTTAGGGGCAAAGTACTCTATCCAAACGCTGTGCGCTACGAGCCGCGTCGAAGCCTGAAGCACTTTATTGACAAAGCGGGTGGTTTTGACACTAGAGCGAAGAAGTCCAAGACCTATGTGGTCTATGCTAATGGTGATGTGTCTAGGACCTCTAGCTTTCTGTTTTTTAGGAGTTATCCGAGGCCAGAACCGGGGTCTGAGGTGATCATACCTGCAAAACCTCCAAAGATTCCACTAAAGCCTGGCGAGGTAGTAGCCATTACTGGGGGCTTGGCTACCATTGGACTTATTGTGACGCAGTTGATCCAGGTTGTAAACAGCGATAACAATTGATGCTATGAGCGGTAGTTTTATCGACGATGAACGAATATCGATCAAAGAAGCGCTCTTGCGCGTGCTTGATTGGATCCGATATCTGTTCAGTAAATGGCTAATCATCATCATTGGGGCAATAGTATTTGGCAGTCTATTTGCCACGATCAAACTGCTGAAAACGCCGGCTTTTACTGCCCGTACAACTTTCGTACTGGAATCAGGATCAAACAGCGCAAGTAGTGTTTCAACGATTGCATCAGCCGTGGGGATTCCTTTGAGCAATTTGGGTGGTGAAAATGAGTTGTTCGACTCAGATCATATCCTCGAGCTGTACAAGTCCTATCGCATGCTAAAAATGACTTTCCTGTCTTACAAAGAGATCGAAGGAGAGAGCACAAGGTTGATCACACGCTTTTTGCAGGGGAATGGCGTTTTGGAAGACTGGAACAAGGAGAAAGGCCTTGAGGATTTCACTTTTGAGATTCCAGAGGTGGATATGGGGATCGTGCACGACAGCCTACTGATGGTCGTGGCAGAGGGTTTTCGGAAGGGAAGTATGATCGTGGAGAAACCAGATCGCCGCTTGAGTATTTTGCAAGTACTGATAGTGTCCGAGGACCAGTTGTTTGCCAAGGCCTTCAACGAGGAGATAGTCAAGAATGTCAACGCCTTTTACCTGGAGACAAAAACGAAGAAAACGGCGGCAAACCTGTCGGTATTACAACGTCAGGCCGATAGCGTCAGACAGGCGTTGGAGAGTACTTTGCTTCGATTTGGCAAGGCAACAGAAGAAAGGCCCAACCCAAATCCAGTACTAGCTACGAATTTGGTCAACTATCAGAAACTCAAGATCGATATAGAGACTACTACTGTCGTTTACGAGGAAGTCATGCGCCAATTAGAAATTGCGAAGATTACCCACATGGAGAGTATTCCTTTGATTCAGATCATTGATAGCCCAATCCTCCCACTTGAGAACAATAAGGACAGCTTGCTGAAAGCTATCGTTGTCGGGCTATTCATTGGTGGTGTACTGATGGTTGTTTTCTTCACGGGAAGACGGATATATCGTGCGCTTCTGGCAGACTAAGCGTCGTGTACTACACTTGAATGGTTTCGGTTTGATGATTTTCCGGCCATGTTAAAAATAGTTTTTCTGATCCTGGCCCTATTCTATGTGAGTCTTTTCGCATACTCGCTCTACCAAATCTGGGTAAAAGATCGATACGTCTTCCTTTTGGTTTTTCTGATTCTTTATCTACCCCTGTACATAAGTTTTCAATCTATTTTCTTCGCTGCAGTACCTTCCCCAGGAGCACTGCTAGGCTGGCAGGTACTGAAAGAGCTAATTATCCTTATTGCCGTCTTATCTTATGTCCTCAAGGTGAGACGTCCCCTTCACCATCGAGTGCGCATCACCACGCCAGATTTCTTATACCTTGCTTTTATCCTTCTTGCTTTCATTTTCGTACTCCTCCCGATCGGTACAGCCACAATCTCGGCCAAAGCCCTGTATTTCAAGAACATGTTGCTACCTACTCTCATGTTTTTTCTCGGCAGGAACATGAGGCTACGGGGCAACGACCAACAGCTGGTGGTCGGCAGTATTTTTACCATGATTTTCCTGGCTTTCGTGATCAATGCCGTGGAGGTATCTTCTGGCGTCCATTTCCAGAAACTAATTCAATACGAGCGGTACAATTTTGAAGTTTTGGAAAATGAACCCGAGGGATACTATCGGCTAGGGTGGAATTTTGAAAAGGGACCCAATTCTCCTCGCTTTGCGGCCTTCTACGCAAATTCTCTGGAAGCTGGAGCCGTTTCTATCATGTTTTTCTGCTTCGCATTCTATTGGTTTTGGCACACCCGGTGGCGCGATAACCAACTAGTGTTTGGAGCGCTCGCATTAATGGCTTGGTTTACCAACTATGTTGCCTTTGGTCGTTCGAGCCTGGTGGGTCTAGTCATGGCTTTGTTGTTTATCGCCTTCTTGCTTCGATACTATTCCCTTTTGCTTGGCACTTTTGGAGGTGTTGCGCTACTGTTGCTACTGGTGGTTAATTTTGGAAGTGATGATATCAGATACTTCATTATCGATACTATTACCTTTCGCCAGGCCTCCAGCTTTGGCCACTTGGTGGGTTGGATAGAAGGGGTAGAAAGCATGATTGTCAACCCCCAAGGCATAGGGATCGCAATGAGCGGGAGCTCCGCTCTGGTAGAAGATGAACTCAGGACTGGCGGAGAAAATCAGTTCATTATTTACGGTGTTCAGTTGGGTGTGGTCGGACTACTGCTTTATTTATCACTGCTAGTGTCTTCCATTTTGTATTGTATGAGATCTTTCCACCAGCTGGAATCCCTTGGGGATCGACTGTGGCCGTTTGTAGGGGGTGCTACCAAGTTTGGAATCTTACTGCCGCTTTTTACAAGCAATGCAGAATTCTTTCCGTTACTTAGTTCATTATCATGGTGGGTTGTCGGCTATTCTATACAGCTTTACAAGCCGACACGGTTATGAAAGAGTTATGAGTGAATTTTTATGGTTTCCTCCAACTACATTGATACTTTTCACCTGGTCGAAAACCGATGCGTGAGATGCCCTTTTTAGATGAACCGAGCGTAGCAATCATTTTGGTCAATTGGAATGGGATGGAGGACACCAAGAGGTGTCTCAGGTCGCTGGATGCGGTGAGCTACCCAAGAAAAGAGGTACTGGTGGTCGATAACGGCAGCAACCCTCATGAAGTGGCAGAGCTGGAAGCAATAGATGGTATACATAAGATCTTCAATAGCGAGAACTTGGGCTTTACCGGTGGAAACAATGTGGGGATCCGATGGGCTTTAGAGCAGGCTATGGATTTGATTCTGCTGCTCAATAATGATACTGAAGTCGAAAGGAACTTTTTGGAACCTCTTCTCAAGGTCATAACCGATCCCGATGTTGGCGCAGTACAGCCTAAGATCCGGTACCTGGAGAGGCGGGATACGATTTGGAACGCAGGGGGGCGGTTTTCTGATTTTACTGGCCAGACGTCGGTGATGTACAAAGACGTTATAGACACTAACCTGCCTCAAGAGCCCTACGAGGTACATTGGATTACGGGTTGCGCGCTTATGTTCGAAGCCTCCTTAGCTCAAGAGGTAGGTGTCCTGGACGATTCATTCTTTGCTTATTTTGAAGATGTTGATTATTCACTCCGATTGCGTAAGAAAGCCCGACTAATTTGCGTACCTGAGTCGGTTGTATATCATGCCGTAAGCAGTGCTTCTAAGACGAAGACAAAGGGATCTGAGGGGTATGTCTCTGCTAGCGTACACTACCTTAATGTCAGGAACCATCTCTATCTTGTCAGGAAGCACATGAGGTCCATTGGGCTTGGAGTGTCAGTCACCTTTCAAACCCTCCGCTTTTGTTTGATGGTGGTCTACTTCCTCTTGAGGAGGCGCTTCAAAAAGTTGAGTGCAGCTGCTCGGGGGTATAGGGACGGATGGCAGCTTTCAGTCCGTCAATAGCGTCCTTTGCACATGACTAAGCCCAAGAAGTTAATTGTCGATGCTCATGATCTACTGGTCGCGAAGACGGGTATACGCACCTATATATTCAATATCATTACTGCTTTGCAATCAGAACAGGATCCGCCCTTGGAAGTGTTGGTGTACCCCGACCCGCAGCAGCTGGTCCAGAATAATTTCTTTCGTAAAGGTGGGCCAATAAGGTCTGGAGCTTATCACATTTATACACTCTTCTGGAAGCACATATTGGTGCCATATATATGCTTCAAGCAGAAAGCCGACATCTTATTAGTACCTGACTACTATGCACCGATCTGGAAGATGCCCTCGGTCAAAAAGGTGGTGGTGTTTCACGATTCTCTTTTTTGGGACCGGCCCGAACAATACGGGCGATGGTGGCTTCGCTACTTCAGATGGGCTATCCTGGCCGGTCTACGAGGTCAGAGTGTGGTTGTCTGCGTATCTAAAAACACAGCAAAAAAAGTGGAAAGAGTTGTCGGTGGGAGAAGTACAATCACCTCCATCTACACACCCTTTATTGCCAGCGAAGGTCACGGTCATACGGCGAGTGGTACAATAAGTACGGTCGCGGGTTTGCCCTATTGCTTACATGTCGGTGTATTTGAAAAGCGGAAGAACTTGACCACAATTGTGAGAGCTTTTCGCTTGCTACTCCAAGATCCTATCTATGAGAACTATCGACTTGTACTAGTAGGCGATCGGAGCACTAAATCAGGACTTGATGATTACGAGCAGGTGCTCAAGGTTATCGCCTCCGAGAGGCTTGAAGACCGTGTCATCTTACCCGGTCACGTCTCCCCTGGAGACTTGCAATTACTCTATGACCGTGCTAAGTGTCTGCTATTTCCTTCGAGAGAGGAGGGCTTCGGACTACCAATAATCGAGGCATTTTCTCATAACTTGCCAGTGATTGTATCTCAAACGCCAGCGCTGGTAGAGATTGGTGCCGAAGCGGTCCTGGTGGCCCGCACTGATGATCCAAAAGATTGGTGTACGAAAATGAAGAGAGTACTGATTGATGATGGGCTGAAGCACGAACTTGTAGCTATGGGAACCAAGCGCTTGCAGCTGTTCTCGCCACAGACATTTCGTCGATCATTTAATGAACTCCTCGAGGCGTGAAGAGACGCTATAAACAAGGTAGCATGCTACATTGGATTTTTAGGATTGTAAAGGCTGATCCTGCTGGACGCTATGGTGAGGAATGGTCGCTTCGCGACGTGCGTGTTTCTTTGCAGATGCTTATTCCCAAAGTCCTCAGGGGTTTGTACTTGCGTTTATTCTTGAAGTCTTCGAGGGGTCTTGTATTACGCGGACGTGATGTGAAAATCTTCAATAAGTCGTACGTTTCCGTAGGTAGAAATTTCAATCTTGATGATGGTTGTGAAGTAAATGGTCTGAGTAGGAATGGATTGGTTTTTGGTGACAATGTGACCATAGGTAAGTGGGCGCTTGTACGACCTACCAATCAATATGGCGGGACGGTGGGTGAAGGACTTCGGGTAGGGAACGACTCGAATATCGGGCCCTATTGCTATAGAGGCTGCTCCGGTCAAATTGATATTGGATCTAATGTGATGATGTCTCCACGTGTGAGTATCTATGCCGAAAACCACAATTTTGGAGAGACGGATCGACCAATGAAAAATCAAGGGGTCACTAGACAATTCGTCAAGATCGAAGACGACTGTTGGATAGCAGCTAATAGTGTCATTTTGGCTGGTGTTACGGTGGGTGAAGGTTCAATTGTTGCGGCTGGCAGCGTGGTGACCAAGGACGTACCACCCTTTAGTATTGTGGCTGGAAACCCCGCTACAGTCATCAAGAAAAGGCAATAGATTTTGAAAAAGACGGTGCTTTTCCTCCACCCTAGCAGTGACTTGTATGGTGCAGATCGGAGTTTGCTTAGGACCATCAAGGCGATCACTGAGATGGACATACGTGTGGTGGTATGCCTGCCCTACCACGGTGAGCTTGAGGATCATATAAGGCCACTGGATTGCGAGGTTCATGTTTTTGGTCTTGGAGTGATGCGCAGAAAGTACTTCTCCTTTCCGAGGATTATTGGCTTCGGAGTGGGTTTGATTTACGCATTCATTAAAGTGTACCTTCTTGCTAGGAAGGAAAAAGCGGTGGCGATCCACAGCAATACAACCTCACTGGTCGTAGGTCCTTTTGTGGCAAGGGCAGTCGGTATACCACACATTCAGCATGTTCGCGAAATTCTTGTAAGCCCCGTTTTTCTGAGGAAGTTTACCGCCAAGTTGGCTTCTCGACTTTCATCAAGGGTGATAGCAGTCTCTCAGTCCGTTGTGCAAAACCTGATGATCGATGAGCCTCAGATCGAGAAAAAGACGATCGTGATCAACAATGGTATCGATCCAAACCGATACCAGGTTGGAAACGGTCAGGCCACAAGAGCACGCTGGAACATACCTAATGCAGCCACCGTAGTGATGATGATTGCCCGAGTCCATTGGTGGAAGGGGCAAGACCTATTTCTTAAAGTTGCCGAGTCGCTGCAAGTCAGTGATGATCAGGTCTACTTTATGTGCGTAGGCAGCCCTTTTCAGGGAAATGAGCACTTAATGGACGAGCTGTTTAAGAGTAGAAATGGATTGCCAGACCCGAACAGATTCATCATTGTTCCATTTCAGTCTCGCGTATCCGACTACTTGGATGCGGCAGACATTTTTCTTTTGCCATCTACGTTGCCAGATCCTTTCCCGACCACTGTGCTCGAAGCTATGGCAATGTCCAAGGCGATTGTTGTCAATGGCCATGGCGGGGCTTGCGATATGATCATACAAGGTGAATCGGGATACATCGTGCGGCCTCCCAACGACGTCGAAGGCTTTGTACATTATGTGAAAAAGCTACTTGACGATCAGTCTTTACGTATTCAGTTGGGGGAGCATGCGCAAAGTAGATTGAATAAGCACTTCACTGAATCCATGTACTGTCAAAAGATTCAAGAGCTCTTTCGCGACATAGCCTTCCAGTGATTTGTCAGGGTGGGATCGCCTTTTAGTTCAGGGATTAAAAAGCCTAGGGCCCCACCTTATTGTGCTGAGACGAATCACCCCCGAAAAGAGGAACTTGACCGCTTGCTTCATGGTAGACCAATCCGTTCCCATGGCTACAAGAAACCGTAGTTTCAACACCAGGCTGATGTCGTACTGACCGAGATGGGTGTACCAGGTCTTTCTGATGATTCTTAAATGATCCCGGTTGGGCTTATGAGTAAGAGACTTGTTGTGCTTGGTATGGTATTCCAAACTCGCTTGTAACCAGTTGGAATCAAAGGTGCCTTCTGAGAAATGCTCTATCACAATTGCGTAGGAGATACATAACTTGTAGTCATTGGCTACCCTTTTCGAAAAATCGAGATCATAGAAGTGAAAGCCTCCAATCTCTTCGTCGAAGCGGTACTTTTCCCAAATGGTTTTTCTCGTGAAGAGCAATAGGCCATCTAGTACTTCCACTTCATCGAAAAGTGCTCCCTTGTCTTGTGTAGACTGTAGGACGCTTCGCCCGTCTCGAAAGCGTTGCAATAGATGCCTTTTATCATACCTTGCGAGGCCGGTAGTCCATCCTATGGGAAGATTAGTCGTCATCTGAGATCCTGCTAACCCGACAATGCCTAGCCTCTCGTCCGCATCAAACCTCTGCAGCACAAACTGGTTCCACTGCGGAGTATGAATAAGCACATCTTCGTGAATAAAGCATAGGAATTCATATTTTGCCTTTGCAGCCCCCTGATTATAAGCCTGGGACAGAGAATAGAGACCCTTGTTCTCAATTCGTATGATTTCGTATGAGCAGGTAGTTGTGTCTTCGATGCTTTCTGTGAGCGATCTGAAATAGTCCTCCCTGTATGATGAGATGATGAATGAGATCATGTCTTGCCATTTCAGTCCGGTTTGAGCGCATGCAATCCTTACCCGACCTCATATGCTCAGTAAAATTACGACCAAAGGCTTACATTGGTGCAAGCCACGGCGTACACTGCCATTATCTCCTTAATTTCGTCCAGAAGATCGCGGTCGCGACGTGCGCCATGATCATAGGTATGAAAATAGCAATCATCGGTTCTCGGGGCTATCCCTACGTTTACAGCGGCTATGAGACATTCGTCAAAGAGCTATCTGAGCGACTGGTGAAGCGAGGTGTAGAAGTCCGAGTCTATTGCCATAGGGGGCTTTTTGAGAACAGGCCAGCCAAGGTGAATGGCATTGAGCTGGTGTACTTACCCTCCATCGAGACGAAGATACTGAGCCAATTGTCTCACTCTTTTCTCGCGATGGTACACTGCTGTTTCAGTAGATCTGTTAGTCACATCCTTGTCGTAAATACTGCAAACGGGCCCTTTGGTCTTATCTCCAGGCTGTTGATGAAGCCTACAGCGATCAACTTGGACGGTATGGAGTGGCTCCGGCCGAAGTGGAGAGGACTCGGTGCGCGCTACTTCTACTTCGCATCGTGGCTTTCGACGTTATTATACGACAGACTTGTAAACGACTCTGAAGAAATGAGAAAGGTCTATTTGGATCTTTTTAAGAAGGAGTCAACGGTGATCGCATATGGCGCAAACATCAGGGAATCGAAGAACCCAGCGCTTATTCAGAAATGGGATCTTACACCTGGAGGCTACTACCTCATCGTGGGCAGACTCATCCCTGACAATAACTCGGACATCGTGCTCAAAGGCTTTCTGAAAAGTACCTCAAACCGCAAACTGGTGATTGTAGGTGATGTGCCCTTTCAGGACGAGTTTGCCCGACAGATGAAAGCCGAGGCTGAAAAGGACGATCGCATCATCATGACGGGATATGTCACGGACCAAGAAGAGCTGGCAGAGCTCTATCATAACACCTACTGCTATATTCACGGCCATGAGTTTGGAGGTACCAACCCTACGATGCTAAAGGCGATGGCGTACGGATCAGCCATACTTGCGCTGGATACGAAGTTCACTCGTGAGATGCTGCAAGGGGATGATTTCGGTTTGTTTTTTCGTAAATCTGAAACGTCAGTGACTGACCTTATCAATGACCTTGAGAACGGACCCGACTTAGTCGAAAGCTACCGACTCAAAATCAGAAGAGCCCTTACTAAGAAGTACGACTGGGACCATGTCACCGACCAGTATTTATCACTATTCCAGGAAATGACTAATTCTTCGCCTTGAGCCAGTAGGGACGGAATGCAGTTCTCATAGCCATTTTTTGGGAGAAATACGACTTTCCTTTCAACATGAGAAACTGTTCTATCGCTAGTCTTTTCTCGGCATCGAGCTCCTGGGCATGACGATCCGAAAAGGCCTGAACGGTGGTTAGACGGGACTGCAAATAGGTCTCCGGGTGAAGGAAGAAATGCATGTGCTTTTGTAGCTTCTCTACAAGTTTATTTTTCTTTTCCTTCTCCTGGTAGGTGACGTTGGCGCTATGCTGTCGATACTGCACGAGCGGCTCACGGATACCGACGGCTATGCCCAAGCCAAAAGCAAGCAGGGCCAGCCAGGCATCATGGATGTCAACATCCACCGGCATGTCTAGCAGCAACGCTCTAGCAGTGGGGTTCATCATTGTCGTACAGCCTGTGACGAGGTTGCCGAATAGAAGGGTTTGAAAGTTATGTTCATAGTCACCCTTTCCTTGCTCAGACCAGAAAGAGGGTGATACTGCTCCTTTGGAGTTGAAAACGGAGAGATCTGAATAGACCAGGCATGGCTTGTCATCCCTGGTGATCGTGGCCAGTAGCTTAGCACCTTTGGCGAGTCGCTCTGGCGTCCAGAGGTCATCCTGATCGCACAACGCTACATAATGCATCGGGTCGGCAAATTTTAGCGCCTTAATAAAGTTGGCGACCGGCCCTATGTTTTTGTAGTTGCGTCTGGTTTCGACAAGGCCCGGATGCTGGAGGGAAAAGCGCTCTATGATAGCTAGTGTATCGTCAGACGAAGCATCATCGGAAATGATAATCCTCTTTGGTGAGAGTGTCTGCTCCGCAATACTTTGGAGCTGAGCTTGAAGAAAGTCCTCTCCATTGTAGGTAGCCATGACGACGTCTATCGCCGGATTCATCTTTGCTTCAATTTTGTGATCTGATTTCCAACAATGGTAAGCCCCATTTTGACAAACTCATTCTTGAACAGTAACAACTGTAGGCCAATATAGAAGATGGCGCATAGTCCAATGTTGGTCGCTACCGCAACGATGAGGTTTGGGATGAGTAGATTCACCAAAATGGTAATGGGAATAAATACCATCGAAGAGATAAGGGCCTGGTAGGCTGGCTTCCATGAGAAGGCTCCTCTGATAGAACCCGGCAGTAGCGCGAAGTACAAAACGGTGACGATCAACTCCGTAATCAAAGTACTCATCGCGGCTCCTAGGGCGCCGAATCGGGGCATGAGGATAATCGACGAAATGAAGAACGCGACAAGGCCTGATCCTGCAGCGATGAACATCTCTCTATTCAGATTTTTTGGGACGAGGATTTGAAATGCAAACAAATTGCCTAAGCCGATCAACACCGGCAACAGAGACAGTGCACCGAGGGACAACGCTGCCTGTGAAAAGCTCTCACCTGCAAAAAGGAGGATGAACTCTGCCCGCAGCAGGAAGAGGCCCACAGCTATTGGGCATGACATAAAGAAGATGAAAGAAAGGGACGTCTGTAAAAGCCGCGTCTCCTCCCGGAAGTTCTTCTGCGAAGAGGCTTCAGAGATCCTAGGCAAAAGTACAGCCGCCAGGGTGATGACAAACGGAACTCCAATTTTTGAAAGTCGCACCGCGACTGAGTAGATACCCACCTCAAACTTGTCCGTCAGCAGCCCCAAAAAGACAGCGTCAAGGTAGGTATAGACCGTGGTTACCAGTATTGTATTGAGGATGTAAAGTAAGTGGGGCAAATGCCTCTTGAATTGCAGGCGAGAAAAATCAAAAATCAAGCGAACGCGGCGCCTCAGCCCAGTGAGATTGAGTAGGTAATTGCCCGCATATCCAAAGGTAAGAATCGCTGCAAATCGCAAAAGATCTTCCTGCTCTTTGACGAAGACCAAGATCAGAACCACACTGATGGCTTTGATGAAAATCGATCTCAGTGAGGTGAAAGAAAAATCTTCGAGGCCCTTGTATAGCCAATCAATGTTAAGTATTGCGAAAATCAGGAGGAAGAACGTTATCTGCAGTACCTCTACATCTCCCCGGAGTGCTGGAGCACTCCATATGATAATCAGGAAAAGTGCTGACATGACGAGGATGCTTGCTGCTTGGATCCAAAATAGTTCGGAAAACACGGCATCAAGCCTGGATCTCTTTTCTCTCGCCACGGCAATTTCCTTCATTCCGTATACCGGGATGCCGTGAGCGGCAATGGTCGCGATGCCTTGGGCGAAATTGAGAGCGAATTGTACCTTTCCAATTCCCTCGGGAAGCAGTATTCTGGTTACGTATGGGAAAGTGATTAAGGGAAACAGCAGGTTTGACAGTGTATAGAGCAAGTTGAATACATAGTTCCTTTTTGCAGATACTGCCATGAATTTTCAGTCCACCTAGAACATGTAAGTGAGATTACACCTTACGTGCAAGTTAGAGACGTCATTGCCTGGGACAAATAGTCCAGTATTGGGTTCGTCTGTTTCCCATTGGTAGTTCATTGAACGGGTATAAAGCACGTTGCCACTGATCCAGAAGTTCCCTATATCCCAGCTCCCAGTGACACCAATTGTGTAGTCTATCCAGTACCGGCGAAAGTCGTTAATGTCATCCCAAGCGCGGTAGTAAAAATCGTTTTGATTACTAATTCGCTCAAAAACTAGGCCTGCCTTACGTACTCCATCAATATATGAGACTGAGATATGGTCCATATTACTACCCGGGCCAATACTTGCTCCGAGTACTTCCCCTCTATTCGTATAGCCATGACGAACACCCCCGTGCATGTACCAACTGATGGCATCCCGTATAAGATAGTTGATGGTTTGCGCCATTTCAGTGTGCTCGTAGCCTACCTCTATGAATTTAGATTTGATTGGGAAGAGCTTCGTAAATCCAAAGATATAGGCTCTGGAGTGGTCTGGAGAAAGTAGGAAGTCCCTAAGATGCCACGAGGCGTCATTGCGACCGTATTCGAAGTAAATCTCTGCCTTAGCATCCTCCCACGCCCATCGTGAGAAAACTGACAAAACTTGATCAATCTGTTCTTCATCCCTATTTCTATCATTTTTTCTAAAAAGATTGATGGCAATGGGAAAGTAGGTGTTCGTCTCCTTGGCATACTCTGAATATAGCTGAATTGACCGGGCAAATCCAAGCGATAGTCCCTTGATCCAGATGGGCTGGTAGGAAAAAACAATTCCGTTGAAGTAGCGCCAATCATCTCTCTTCGGTACGAAAAACGGACTGTTTCTCCGCTGCGAACGATCTGTTGACGGTGGGTTGTAACCAGATGCATCAAGCCTACCAGCGACAATTTGAGTTTCGAAGGCACCAATTGTAGTTTCAACCGGTGAGATGGTGCGAAAGGTAAGGTGTGGAAATCCTGACGCATTGTTGGACATCAGCAGGGAATTCCTTCTCCCAGGACCCCACCAAAGGTTCTCTGTAGAAATCCCAATCCCGAAATGCTTCGCAAATAAGATCAATGCGTGTGATTGTCCCCATCTCAGATCATATCTGGGCCCTGTACCGTGTTGCTCGGGAGTGTCAATCCGATTCCAGAACACGTAACGCCTAGCCCAAATCACGTCGAAGTGTGACTCTGCAAAGCCATCGTATTCCTTGTTCTGGGAGGCATGGATTTCCGGGCGCAGTTGTAGGGACAAAAAAGAGCTCCGAATAGACACCCCGAAGGTTGTCAAAGAGCTCAGCCCTTTGGCTGGGACGATGCCTCCATTATTTGAGGGGTACGGATGATGAGAGTCAAATTGCAACTGGACGTTGGGACTCAAAACCTTAAGGTCTATCTT
>JBCCXG010000046.1:0-16833 GCA_039191945.1 Bacteroidota bacterium | reverse complement strand
CAGGAAGATGCCCCGCGCCAGCACCGATGCCAGGGAATCGCCGGCGGACGCCAGCAGCCAGGTACAGGTGACCACGGCATACCCGGCGGCGCACCCGATGTAGATTGCTCGGTTGCCAAATCGTCGAGATGCCAGATTCCAGAGCTAGGCAAGGTCGACAAGGCAGTCATGATCAAACGTGGCATTTCAGGGACCATCGACGAATTGCTCTATAGTGCAGAATATGTTTTTTCCGGGGGCAATGAGAATCTGTTGCTCTGCGAACGTGGGATCCGGACTTACGAAAAAGCCTCTAGGAATACCTTTGACATCAACGCTATTCCTATCCTCAAGGAAAAGACGCACCTTCCTGTTGTGGCTGATCCCTCCCATGGAATTGGCATTCGGGAGCATGTAGGACCTATCGCTTTGGCGGCCACTATGGCTGGAGCAGATGGTGTGATCTTCGAAATTCACAATGTACCGGAGGAGGCCTTCTCGGATGGTCAGCAGACGCTGAATTTTACGGAGTCAGCGAAGTTGATAGAGAAAATAAAGCAGGTGTTGGAATTAAGAGACTCCTTGTAGGGTTTCTTTCCCGTACTGCATACAAGCAAAGCATCAAATGAGACAAATCTACGGCAACTATACGACCGAAGACTTTGACGTATGGAAGGTACTTTTTGATCGGCAGATGAAGAATTTGCCTGATGCCGCGAGTACCGCTTTTATGGAAGGGTTGGATCGTATTCATTTTGAATCGGCGGCCATTCCAAATTTTGACGAGACCAATCATCTATTAGAGAAGATGACCGGGTGGCGGTTGGTGGTGGTACCAGGCATCGTACCCGACTACACTTTCTTTGAGCTGATGTCCAATCGGCGATTTCCAGCCACCACCTGGCTAAGGAAAATGAAGGAACTTGATTATCTAGAAGAGCCGGACATGTTTCACGACGTGTTTGCTCACGTGCCATTGCTTACTAATCAGCCCTTTGTGGACTTTTTGGAGGAGTTGAGCAAGATCGGTTTGGCCTATCATGACAATCCGTACGCCATTGATGTGCTTTCGCGGATCTATTGGTTCACGGTAGAGTTTGGTTTGATTCGCGAGCGCGATAAGACCCGGATCTACGGTGCAGGTATTCTATCTTCTGCTGGAGAGACAAAATTCTGCCTCACCGACGAGCCTCCGCATTATGAGTTTGACGTTCAGCACATAGCGAATACTGGGTACACCAAGAGTGTCTTTCAGGACCGCTATTTTGTCATCGAAGACTACAGACAACTTTACGAATCGATCCCTGAAGTGAAGGAAATACTTTCCAAAATGGTGCGAGAGCAGGGTCTGGTACCCGCGCTAGACTAGATACCATGAAGATTGCGATCGTCAAGTACAACGCGGGCAATATTCAATCCCTGTCTTTTGCGCTTAATCGCCTGGGCATAGAGCCCCTGGTTACCGATGACCCTGAGGCGCTCCAAGGCGCAGATAAAGTGATATTTCCCGGGCAGGGCGAAGCTAGTTCGGCCATGCGCTATTTGCGGGAGCGAGGTCTGGACCGCATCCTTTGCGACCTTAAGCAACCTTTTCTGGGCATTTGTTTAGGCATGCAACTGATGTGCGAGTACCTCGAAGAAAACGATACAAAAGGCCTTGGGATACTGGATGAGCACGTGCTGAGGTTTCGGGGTGATTTGAAAGTCCCTCACATGGGCTGGAATGATATATACGACAACGCAGGCCCGTTGATGAGAGATGTGCACGACGGAAGTTACCTGTATTTCGTTCATAGCTACTACGTAGAAGTCGGTCCCCACACGATTGCCAGGTGTAACTATGGGGTGGATTTTTCGGCAGCACTTCAGAAGGATAACTACTACGCCATCCAGCCTCACCCTGAAAAGAGTGCTGAGTTGGGCATGAGGATATTGGAGAACTTCCTACAGAAAATTTAATGGAAATCATCCCTGCCATAGATATTATCGATGGTCAGTGCGTGCGTTTGGCTCAGGGCGATTATGCCCAAAAGACCACGTATCATGCCGATCCATTGGAAGTAGCGAAGTCCTTTGAATCCGCGGGTCTTCGGCGCCTGCATTTGGTGGATCTCGATGGTGCCAAAGCGAAAAAGGTGGTGAACCTGCCCGTTTTGCAGTCCATTGCGAGAGAGACCTCACTCCACATTGATTTTGGTGGAGGAGTGAAAGCGACGGATCAGGTGGAGAAGGTATTTGCCGCAGGCGCCAAGCAGGTGACGGGCGGTAGCATTGCTGCTAAGAACAAAGAGGTCTTTACAGAATGGTTGGGTCGCTTTGGCGGTGAACAAGTGATCTTAGGCGCCGATGTGCTTGATCGTAAGATCATGGTGGCAGGATGGCAAGAGGCCACAGATCTGGACCTTCTGAAGTTTTTGAGGCACTATGTAGATATAGGGCTCTCTTATGTGATTTGTACAGATATCAGTAAAGATGGTATGTTACAGGGGCCTGCTTTGGCCCTTTACCGTGAAATACTGATGGAATTTCCGGGCCTGAAACTGATCGCCAGTGGAGGGGTGAGTGGTCTTGAAGACCTATACCAATTGCGAGATGCCGGTCTGTACGGGGCAATTTTGGGTAAAGCGATTTACGAAAAAAAGGTAACGCTCGAGGAGCTCGCCGAATTCTAATTCCTATGTTGACAAAACGAATCATACCTTGTCTTGATGTAAAAGATGGACGAACAGTGAAGGGTGTCAATTTCGTTGGGCTGCGCGATGCTGGCGATCCCGTGGAGCTAGCCCGCCGCTATGCAGAGGAGGGGGCAGATGAACTGGTCTTTCTTGACATCTCGGCGACTCTTGAGAAAAGAAAAACGCTTTTGAAACTTGTCTATGACGTGGCGGCCTCCGTACACATTCCTTTCACCGTGGGGGGAGGCATCAGCACGATTGAAGATGTATCTGATCTTTTGGAGGCAGGAGCCGACAAGGTGTCCATCAACTCCGCCGCAGTGCGGCGACCTGACCTGGTTAACGAGATCTCTCAACACTTTGGTTCGCAGTGCCTCGTGGTGGCGATAGACTCACGGCTCGTGGAAGGAGTAGATTTTTGTTCACACGCATGGGGGGACCCGGCCGACGATGTTAGAGACGATTGGCTGGGCCACGGAGGTCAATCGCCGAGGTGCTGGTGAGATTTTGCTGACTTCGATGGACCATGACGGTACTAAGGCAGGTTTTGCCGACGACTTGACAGATCGTGTGAGTCGAGCGGTGAGCATTCCGGTGATTGCTTCTGGCGGTGGGGGGAGTGTTCAACATTTTACGAGCATCTTTACCAATAGTCAGGCGCAAGCAGCCCTGGCGGCCAGCATATTTCACTATAAGGAAATAGAGATCGACGAAGTAAAACGTACGTTGCAAGATCAAGATATACCGGTACGAAGATGAATCCAGATT
The DNA here is from genome assembly GCA_039191945.1 of Bacteroidota bacterium. Classification (GTDB taxonomy): domain Bacteria; phylum Bacteroidota; class Bacteroidia; order Cytophagales; family Cyclobacteriaceae; genus JAWPMT01. The sequence continues at coordinate 13,411 of JBCCXG010000046.1, read as the reverse complement.
TTGAAAAGGGCGGGGGACTACTGCCTGCGATTGTGCAAGATGCCAAGACCCACAAGGTCTTGATGCTAGGGTATATGAATGAGGAAGCGCTGGCCTTGACCCGCGAATCAGGAAAAGTGACCTTCTTTAGTCGGAGCAAAGGGCGGTTGTGGACCAAGGGGGAGACCTCAGGGCACTTTTTACTCTTGGAAGAGGTCAAATTGGACTGTGACAGGGATGCGCTATTGGTGACGGCCCATCCAGTAGGTCCCACTTGCCACACGGGTGCAGATACCTGCTTCGCTGAGGAAAATGATGATAGGCACTGGTTCATACCGTACTTGGAGCAGATCATTGCCGATCGAAGGCATTCACCTAGTGATACGTCCTACACATCTTCACTCTTCAAGAAGGGGATGAATAAGATTGCGCAAAAAGTGGGAGAGGAGGCCGTCGAGCTAGTGATTGAGGCCAAGGATGATAACAGTGACTTGTTCTTGAATGAAGCAGCTGATCTGCTGTTTCACTATTTGGTGTTGCTCGAAGCGAAAGAGTTGAGGCTGGATAAGGTGCTCGAGGTTCTGCAGCAGCGTCACGCTCCGGAATGATTCGACAATTCACTCCTGTCTAAAAAAGGAAAAACCCTGAATCCTTCTGATTCAGGGTCTCAACCAGCTATAGACAAAAATACTTCTGACAAACAGAAGAAGAATCTTTAATTTCTTTCAAAGCCTGGAAATGATTTGGCTTGAACTCCAAGCTTTACAAGATCAAAGATGCGCGGGGATTTTCTTTCAATCCTGCCAAAAGTGTTACCGTTTCTGCCAAAAGCAAAAAAACCCTGAGTCCACGACCCAGGGTTACCAACCAGCTATAAATACAATCGCATTTTGATAGAGACAATAGCGATCGTGGCTCGTTCGGCCTCACTCTGCTTAATCGAGGCCTATATTTCTTTAGCCTACGGCATATAGACGCCTGACTCACGGTCGTCAATACACCCAGACCTAGGGTTTTTACCATCTTTTTAATGGACAACTCCCTTTTTCAGACCTAAGTAAGGAAGATCCAATTTTCATTTTCTGCCATTTCAGTTTAAAATCCTGCCAAAAACCTTGACAACACTTCTTTTGGGAGTCAGTCATAGAAGCGGGAGATGTCCTCCAGGGGCTTACGTACCAGATTGGGCACGTAGACATGTTCTTCTGGGTAGCCAACGGGTAGCAGTAGAAAGGGCCTTTCATTGGCCGGTCGGCCTAGTATGTTCGATAGGAAATTCATAGGGCTCGGCGTATGGGTGAGTGTGACTAATCCTACCTCGTGGATCGCCGTGATAAACATACCTGCAGCGATACCCACAGACTCGTTGACGTAGTAGTTGTTGCTTTTTTGCCCCTGCTGGTCAAAATCGTAAACCTTCTTCATCAAGATCACCAGCCAGGGCGCTTTTTCCAGAAAAGGTTTTTGCCAATTGGTACCAATGGGTTTGAGGTCATCCAGCCACCGTTCCGACATTCTTCCATGGTAGCTTTCGTACTCCTCCTTCTCAGCTGCTTCTCTGATTTGCTGCTTTAACTCCAGGTTACTGACGGCACAAAAAGTCCAAGGTTGCTTATGCGCGCCGGACGGGGCTGTGGAAGCAGCCATAATGAGCTTTTCGATGAGTTTCCGTGATACTGGCCGATCAGAGATATCTCTTACCGTGCGTCGTTGATCCATCCATTGGTAAAAGTTGGCAGCGCGCTGCTCAGCTTCCCGGAGCGTGTAGGTCTCTCTCTCGTAAAGCACGTGCTCATGACCATCAATATCAATCTTATTGGACATAACTTCATCGGTTTCCTTCGGTAAAATTACTTGAAGCTTCGAAACAGATACTTGTTTACGGCCTATCGTTGGGTATCAGCGTAGCTGTCGAAGAAGTTGGTCAATGAACTCCAGATCTTCGTCGTATCGGTAAGCGTATGTGCATGTGGGATTTGCTGATTGTAAAGCACCAACCAACGAGATAGGTCCTCCTCCACAAGGTCATACCTTGCCTTGAGGCTGTCCCGAACCTCGCCGCTGTTTACAAATTGCTGGTAGGTGAAGGTCTCCTCCGTACTGGCTGCTGCCCTTTGTGCCTGACGCTGCTCTTTCTGCCCAAAAAACGAAAATGGACCATGAAGGACAGCTGAAGGCCCTGTCAAAGGAACGCCAGGATCTGGTGTGGCTCCTCCAGCTCTCAAGCTCCCCGCTTTTATCGGCTTTTTGGAGGACCTCTTTTCTACTCCTGACACTTCATAGGGTTGTCCCTCGTACCTTGTCGGCACTTTGTACTTGTTGTTTGCCAGAACGTAAACGGCTTCCAGCTGGACAAAGTCGGCCGGTAGTGTCACGTTGATGTATCGATCATTGAAGACGGTATCCGAGGGCACTTCGAGTACCTTGAAGCCGACATGTGAAAAAACAAGGGTATCCGTCAGGTCCATCTCGACGGAGAAAAACCCGTTGGCTTTGCTGACCGTTCCCTCCATTTCCTGGTGTTTCAAGGCCACATGAGCAAAGGGAATGGACTGACCCAGTTCATCACGAACAAAACCCTCAACCAAGACCTGGGCCTGGAGGCTCATCCCAAGTAGGAAAAAAGATGTGAAGTAGATCGACCGCATTCCAAGCAAATAACGGCAATTGCAGCCGTTCCATTCCCAAGGATGCGACTTTTGCTATCGATTCTTTTTTACTGCCAGGCGTCGTCCACCTGATCCATGATCTTTTGCATTTTGGCGCTTGAGTGGCTGCCGGTCGTAGTGTAAATGACTTCCCCCTGGGGATTTAGGACGAAGAAATACGGGACATCTTTTCCGGAGAACTTAAGTGCTTTTTTGTAAGTCTTCAGGTCTCCCTTGTAGAATAAAACATGTGGATGAAGGCGCTTATCAATGCCAGCTTCCACCTTCTTCATGGTTGACTTGTAGGCGGCGCGCTTCACCCCGGTGAACATAGGTATGAAGTAAACATTCACATCATAATTGCCGACGAAGAGAGAGGGAGTTTCGGGTTTGTGTATAAATGTATTGTAGACTGGAGAGAACCAGGTCTTTAGGTACTTTTCAGACTTTTTTGAGTAAGCAAGGCCAATAAGGGAGTACTTGCCTTTCAGATCCGATGGAACGTTGACTTGCTGATGGGTCAGTGATTCGGCATCCATATCCGGGAAAGCCTCACCTAATTGAGCCAGCGAAACAGTAGAAAGTAGCAGTGCGAAAGCTGTGAGCGAATAAAACTTCATCTTGGCGTCGATTTTTCTTAGCGTTTATAGAATTTCTGGACTTGCAGCAGTTCATCTTCGGAGTGGATTTGGAGGAAGTACAACCCCGAGACAAGATGGGACAAGCCCAGGATCTTGGAGGTGCCATCTGTTACCAAGGAGGACATGACAACTTTGCCTTGGACGTCATTTACCGTCACATGCGTGCTTTTCTTTAGTGCCTGACGCGGAATGGTGATCGTTCCATCGGTGGGATTGGGATAGAGTTGTTCTTCCGGGCGGATTTCCTGATCTGCAGAGAGTACCTGCAACACTAAGGGCCCGGCTGGATCCGAACTACCCGTTACATTGAATGCTCTTACCTGGTACGAATAGTCTATCCCTAGCTCAATGTTCTCATCCACGAAGCCAATAGCATCTGGGCCGGTAGTGGCAATTTCTACAAAAGAGGCAGAAGGGCCATCAGCGCGCTCGATGCTAAATCCGTCTTCGATCGAATCATTATCCGTCCACGATAGCAGTACTAGCCCTGTAGCCTGCGATCCTGAAAGGTCAGACGGAGGGCTGGGGATGGGGGGTAGGGTAGTCACGGGGGAGGTGTTCGAAAACTCCGAGACGGAATCACCTATTATAGCCTGCACTCTGAATTCGTATGAGATGCTGTTTTCCAGGTTGTTTGCGGTAAAGCGATTGACATTGGCCGCTGTCGTTGCTAGAGGAGAAAAATCCCCAGTGCCGGAGTTGATTTCAATTTCGTACCCATCGTTTGCGGACAAGGCGGTCCATTCTAGGTCTACGCGTCCCAATCCGGTAGCTTCGGCAAAAAGCCAGATGGCATCTTGCTCAGAGCTGATAGACAGCCCCCAACCTTGAAGTGAACCAATATCGCCTTCAAAATTATCGGTGATACGAAGTGTCCATTGACCCATCGCCAATTCGCCATCAAACGCGGTCAACAGGTTGGCTGGCTGATAAGCCAATCCTGTGGCAGGTGGGCAGGGAATATCCTCATTTAATGCCTCGTCGTCCAAACTTAGAAATAGCGAATCACTCCCAGAGCAGATACGTTCAATCAACCCCACTGTAGTGCCACTCGGAGAGGAGAGCGTGATCGATAGGTCACCGACGAAACTATGGAGTATGTCAAGGTCGATCACATCGACATCTGCGACTTCAATGTCTCCGTCTATAGTAATAGTAGAGACAGTGGTATTCAGATCGGTAATGGCGGCAGGAAGACCTGTAGCACTCACTTCCGTACGGCCGAGGTTTGAGGTAACGAAGGTACCTGTCGAAAAAGGACCATTACCGCATGTATTGACACCGGAAACACGCCAAAAGTAGGTGGTTTTCGCGTTGAGCTCTTGACTGACTCTAAATCGTGTGGAGTCGAAATCCAATTCTTGTATAACCAGCTCCTGGAATTGATCATCCGTTGCTAGCTCGAATTGGTAACCGGTAATATTGTCAACATCGCTCCATACAAAAGTAGGCCGCAAGGAGGTGGCTGCTTGCCGGTCGGTTGGGCTGGCCAATACAGGTGCTGTGGAAGGCGCGCCCAGGAAATTGGCATCGAACAGTAACTCCTGAGTGATGCCATTGGCGGACCCGGAAACCGTCAGCTGCTTGGTTCCTGCTTCTCCCGCCCTGACCACCCGCAGCAGGGTGCTCTCCCCAGGGTTGAGGAGGTTGCTTTCGAAAGTCAACGTAGCGCCACCTGATGGATTGTCAGCTTCCAAGAGCACTGATTGATCGAAGCCATTAATCGTAATGAATTCCACTTCAAACTCCAGGGTGTCTCCGCAAGTGGTGCCGGGGGTTTCACTTATTAGTAGATCAAAGTTGGGTTCCGTAATCGTCTCCACCACAAACGGACTGGTATTCACATTGTAAAAAACGTTGTCCACCGCTTCCACCATGATTCTGGCGTTCTCCGAGGGGACAATGCCCAGCGCAACATACTCGGAGCCATCGTTCAGGGTTTCCTCCACGAGTACTTGCGTGAAATTCTGGCCGTTGTCATCGGACAGGACGATGCTCACAAACTCGCAATTGACGGGAGACTCGTTGGTGCGGGCAACGTCCCATTCTACGAGGATCACAGTACCACCGCCGATCGTATCACTACTGGATTGGGAGGTCACACGAAACGGGCCAGCCGTCTGCGAGACAGTGAGGCTCACATCCGTACTATTAGTCCCGCCACCCTGGCTGTTGTTGTCTCTAGCGGTTGCCCTGAAGTTCAGCTCACGACCGGTTGTAGGCAGTACCTCTCCCTTGATCGAACCCTCTCCCAAAACGGTGCTAAGTGCCGGGAAATGGCGTACGCCAGAGGTGGTGGGGGAGATACTTCTAAAAAGTGGCGCCGTACCTGTAGGATTGTCGGGGGACCCTGAGGGCCCTGTATCTAGCTGTTCCCAGGTAAAAGTCAACTGATCACCATCTGCATCACTGCCCGTGGCAGTCAGTTTGAATGGTGTGTTCACAGGTATAGTTAGCCCATCATCCAGCGTCTCGATGGAAGGTGGATTATTTCCCGTGGAGCTGACGACCGGACATGTTCCTCCATCATTCTCAAGGTAGCCGATCATCTGATCCAAGGAGACCGCGTGAAAATACGGGTCACTATTATTTTGCAGATTGTCATCACCACAGATGCCGGCATAAGCCATGATGGTGCTACCGGAGCCTGGCTCTACGGCCGATTCTGGCGCCCGGTTGAAAGATGAGCATTGTCCGTCTACTCCGTTCCATGTATGAGTAGCGTTGAACTGGTGTCCGATCTCATGTGCGAAGAAGTCGACATCAAAAGGGTCACCCTCAGGTGGGCTGAGTCCCGTTATGCCTCGTGCTTTGGAGCCACTAATGCAAGCCACCCCCAGCGTCGCCAATCCACTGGCACCTGTACTAAAGACATGACCAATGTCATAGTTGGCATTGCCAATGCGGTCATCTATCAGCGTTTGATTTCTGCTCAATGCCTGCACATCTGAGAGATTCTCAAATTGTCGATCTAAGCTATCGGTGATGATGATGCGATCGTTGTCTGCGACCAGTTCGAAGGTCACTGCCAACTCATTTTCGTAAATGCCCGTGACTCGGTTGAGCGTAGTGACAATGGCACCAAGGGCTCCCTCCACCGTGCCTCCGTGAAAGGTTGTATAATCATAGTCGGCAGTGATAGCGATCCTATACTTCCTTAAGTCGGAGCCACTGGACCGGGCGGCACGCTGCTTGGGGATAGACCCAAACCTTGTGATTTTTGTCCCTTTCTGGACCGGTAATATTTCATTCTCAAAGGCGCTTTTGCCAAAGTGCTGTTTATAATCAGACGCAAAGTAACTTCGGTAACCTCCAACGCTATCTGGATCTAAGTAGACCGTTCCCTCGTCGGTGAAGGCGATGGCATGAAGGCCTCGGTAGTCAAGATTCAGGCGGATGCGATCATTTTGGTCATTCGTTCCCTTGAAGGTTCTGATGCCGGGATATTTTTTTTGGAGCTCAGGGTCCATCAAGGTACACTCCTCGATCATAAAGGATTGGAATTTGCCACTAGGCAGAGGAAGGTCGAAGGATTTGAACTTGACTTGAGCGGAAGGTAGTGCGCTTCGTAGTTGTTCAGCATCCATACGAACTTCAGCATGTTCAATGCCAGACCAACGGTCTACCACTGGCAATTTTTGGGGGGCGGAGGTGTCCCACAAGGTCTGGGCCGCCGTCAGATGGGCCAAAAGGACCGAAAACAAAAAGGAAGCAATTTTCCGGTGCTGCATAGGCATTAATTGACTTTGCCCTCCCAGAATTGGTTGCCACCAGGAAAGTCTTCTTTTCGGTACATCATGTACAAGTTGGATGCCGAATCCAGAGGAGAGATGAACCAGGTGTCTTCGGCTGTGATCACCATTACTTGCATACCGGTTGTGGGCACTTCCATCCTGATCTTGGAAGTGACATCCGAGGTGCAGAAGCCCTTGTAGGCGATGAGGCCGGGATACTTCCGAGCCATCTGCCTGGATACCACACCTGATTGCCATACTTTGAAGGGGCCAATGGCATTTTCGGGATCGGGTAGTTGCACTAACAAACTCTCGTTTTCGCTGTCACCGACATCTTTCAACGCATCTCTAAGCATGTCAACCTCGAATCGGAAGACCTGATAGTGGGTGGGCAACGTTAAACTGTCAACCGCCATTCCCTCAGGTATCTGAGCAGACGTCCATAAGTCAGGGCCTTTCCGGTAGGAGGCGCAAGATAAGAGCATTGCTAAGCTCACTGTAGCTAGTTGAAGTCGCATCTAAGCTTTAAAACCCGTCAAAGTTCTAGTTAAAGTAACGTATGTTTTTTGGTAAAATTTAGCCTATTCACAATTATCTGGATGAAAAGCTCTACTACCGGTACACGGAACCTTCCTGGGAGGGTTGCCCAGACGCGCATTTGATCATTGACTTTATGGTTCCTTGTTTTGGTCATGATCGGACGGGTCTTGAATCTCAAGATGTCCTCCATGTTTTTCGACCAGCAGAAAAGGATATTCATTTTTCAACTCAGAGAATACTTGGTGGTTGGTGAAGGTCAGCAATGCGGGGTAGTAGAGGCCCGTTGCTTCTCATTTCTCCATTGCATTCCAGGATACTCGGTCAGTTAATGCTTAATGAAACGTTGCGATTCGATGTTTCCGTTATTGAACCTGACTTGAAGCAAGTAGGTGCCCAACGGAAGTTCGTGGATCGCCAGCCCGTGCGCCCTTCGGCCTGCCTGAGCATTGGGTATGGTCTTTTGCATCAGAAGTTGTCCTCGCAAGTCAAAAACAGCGAGGTGAGAGACCAATTGCTCTGTCATGAGGTGAATGTAATCTGATGAAGGGTTGGGGTACACGGAAAGGCTCATGTCCGCATCAGGCGCAACGTTGAGTACCAGGGGTGTCCGCGCCCAGACTTGATAAGATAAGCTATCTTCGTACGGGCACCCTTCGATGTCAGTGCCTTCCACTTTGATAAGATAAGTGCCTTCTTCGCCGAAGTTGACAATGGGGTCTGAAGTTGCGTTGTAGAACTCACCATCGATAAACCAATGCGATTGGTACAATACTGTATCCACCGAAAAGCGCACATTCCGTGCCCGATCCAGAAAGAGTTCGTCTTGCTCGGGTACGATGCTGAAGGGCAAAGTATTGGGTTCGAGAGACACTGCCAACGCCTCACCTTTGAGCCCCTTGTCTAGTCCCGTGATGTAGATGGTGATGGGCTCCTGGATGCTGTCTATGTGCATCTCCTTGCCTTTGTGCAGTGCTTGGGTCAAAGCGGCATCTGAATAGAAGCCAAAATAAGAACCATTTTCTGGGTCAATCACCACTTGATCATTGGTGCAAATGACGGAGGGCTGCTCATATTGCACGTTGTCGCTTTGCTCGACCGTGAACTGTTTGGAAAGTGTGCCTGCACATCCGATATCGTTCATCATGACCATCTCGAGTTGGTAGCTTCCTGCTTCTGATTTGATAGCAAGAGTATCTGCTGTCGAGACCAATGCCCCGTTGAGCGTCCAGGTGAGACTCGTACTACCCTGAGAAGTATTGATCAGCCATAGGTAGTCACTGTCCAGGGAGTCCAAAGCCGGTATCATCTGGTAGGAGGGCACCACATCACTGATCTCGACCGAAATGGATTCTACAGCACTTTCGAAACCGTCGATGACGTTACTGATAAACAAGGTCGTATCTGCAGTCACTCCCTCAAGTAGGACTGTCGTGCCGTCGTAGACGTAAGTGCTGTCTTGTGCAGAGGCGTATACCCTCAAACCATCATTGCCCGTACCTTCGATGACTACGTCCTCGCCATAGCAGGTCTCTACTTTGTCGATCCCGAGTGTGGCAGGTCGATCCATTACTTCTAATACTTTGCTCGTCGACCCTGAACAACCTTTTGAGGTTTGTACTGTAAGCTCGATGGTGTACGTTCCCGCTTTGGAATAGACGAGTTTTGGGTTTTGGACCGTAGCGGCGTCCCCGTTCCCAAAGGTCCAAGCCCAGGTTTCTGCCTCGAAGCTATTATCGGTAAAGGTGACAATGTTTGTTCCACCCCCGAGGTAGAGTACGTCCTTGTCCATTTCGAAGTCTGCCACCTCCTCAATAAAGAGAACAGGTGCACTGAGGATGGCGCCTTCATAGTCATTATCAGCCTGCGCCACATAGATCGTCGTGTCTCCGAGTGTTGGACCAATGGATATAGTGGCTCCTGTTCCGATTAGGTTGCTACCAAAGGCATCGGAATAAAAATTGAAAGTTGTCCCGTCGGAAGGAGCGATGTCGGCGAACGCACCTTCACAGGAAAAGAAGGTCTCGGCTACTGGAGGGCTTGACTGAAAGTCTTGGTAGAGCCCCTCCAGTTGATCCAACTTTGCATTTAATTGATCAAGGTTACCGGCTACGGCAACAAGATAGGCGACATCGGTGCTTTCATTGGCCTCCAGAGGATCCAGCGTCAATCCAATGACTTGAGCAACGTCGTTTCCACCGCCCGAGGCCCCTGCGTCATTGATATTGGCTATGGCCAAATAATGATGTTTTAATGAATCCGTAAGAACGGCTGCATCCAAGCTGTTCCCCTCATGGGTGTCTATGTCCAAGGCGGAATGGCGGACGGTTCCAGTTCCGATGACACGGACGCCCGCATAGAGCGTACTATCACCAGCAAAAGTATAGGCTGTTTTACTTCCATCCCACGTGGCCCTGTTTCTGGTCATGTCTTTGAGGTCCCAGTTCCAGAGTAGCCCCGTTGACAAACTTGCAAATTGAGACCCCGAGGTATTGACGACGCGATAATCCAGAATCAGAGCGCTATCGACGGCGTCCCAGGCCATGGTGGATTGTTCTACCCTAAGGCCTAGCTCACCACGGTCATCGAATACATTTTCGCTGTACGTGTCGGCAATAGAGTTGTAATAAGGCCTGATGTACTCTTCCACTTCGAAGTCAAGGTTTTTACCGCTTCCGCCCAACATAGTGGGCGCATTGTCCGCTACTTGGTTGTGAGCGGTGGTAAACAGTAGTCCCACTTGCTCCGCGATTCTCGCGGCATCTACTTGTAGCCCAACACCGGTGGTTCCGCTTTCTACCCTCGCCAGTTCGCCATTCCCACTCAGTGTCAAAGCCATCGATCCAGACTCGAAGTCAAGGTAGTCGGGTGCGATTTGAACGGAAAACTGTTGGAAATCTGTGTAGTCGGTGTCCTCAAATTCGATTCGAATGTCCACTATGCTGCCCGGAGTCACATTGTCCGATACAATGCCCTTGATTCTGGTAAACGACTTTTTTTCGAAGGTTTGCATCGTACCCACCTCCAAGGATTCCATGACCAGTTCGTCGTTGTAGGTCACCAACTTCACCTGTAGGTTCGCGAGCGTATCCAGGAAGTTTTCCAATGTCAAATCGACAAATATAGAATCGCCATAGTAGATCGCGTCTCCTGATCTCCCATAGGCTGAGAAATCGACTACTCTGGCTGCTTTGAGCGTGGTATCACTTACAGCAGTGAATGCATTGACCCGACCTTTCCCCAGCTTACCGGCCAGCAGAGGACTGGAGTTGATCGAGTAGATATCGTCCGCCGAGACGCGTATCCGCTCCATCACCTGTCTTGCGTTGAGATCTGGAAATTGGCTTCGGACTAATGCGGCAATGCCGGCGACGATAGGCGAGGCATAGGAAGTTCCTCCATCATTGGCGTAGACATCGTTGGAGGTCGAAGGAATTGTATTTGATGTAGAATAAATGGAGCTGCCTGGTGCTGCCAGGTCTACTTTATTGCTGTACGTACTAAATGATGCTTTGGAATCACTATTGTCGGTAGCGGCGATCGATAGTACATTGTCGTAACTAGCGGGATAGAATTCTACATCTTGATTATTATTACCAGCGGCTGCGACAATGACGACGTCCCGCTCGAGGACCGCATAGTTGATGATATCCTGATTGAACTGCGAGTAAGAGTTGATCGATCCCCATGATAAGTTGAGTACTTGTACACCATTGTCCGCGGCGTATCGGATGGCTTCGTAAGTACCGAAAGATAGATTGGATTCGCTGGTAAAGGCCTTGAGTGGCATCAGCTGTGCATCGAATCCCAGACCGGCCATTCCGACTCCGTTATCCGTATCTGCTGCGGCAAGTCCCCCAACTTTTGTACCATGGTTGCTTCGGTCGGCTTGTGGGTCATTGTCAGAATTGGCAAAGTCGTAACCGATGCGATCGTCGACATAGCCGTTGCCATCATCGTCAATCCCGTTAATAATCTCTGCTTGGTTGACATAGAACTTGCCGGTGAGGTCCTCGTGATCCATATCAGCACCGGTGTCGATCACTCCTACCACGATGTCCTCGCTACCTTGCGTGACATCCCAGGCCTCGTAGGCCTTTACCGGAGCAAGATAAGGCTGTAGGCCACCATCAGGGTCTGCTGCGGGATCCGAAGGCACGTAAAAAAGCTGTTCTCGGTAAATAGGCTCTGCATAAAGCACATTGCCATACTTTTTCAGCTCCGCACATCTCTCTAGCACACTTTCGCCCTTCGCGAGCTGCACGGTATAGATACCATCTAATAATGATGTTTTTCCACCTCGTCCTGCGGACCGCTCTCGGTTGTTGAGTGGTTTTATACCCCGGGTCGCAAATGGCAAGTCCATAGGATTGAGTCCTTGGTTTCCCCGGCCGGCATTGTTGAGGTCGACCTTGAATACTAAAGTATGGGGTACGATCTGCTGCGGCGGATCACTTGAATTTGACACACCTTGTCCTAATACCGTTGTATGCAATAATAGCAGTAAAAGGACAAGAATGCTGGTTGATTCCTTTTTCATCTATGCTGCTGTATGTTGTCTGGCGGTGTTCTGCGCTACTAGGTCACTGCCATCTTTCTTACCATTTTGCTAAATGCACTAGGCCAAAATCGCTTTAGGTATATGCCCATCTTCTCTTTTGCGCCTCCTATGTACACTTCTTCTTTTTCTTTCTTGATGGCACGCACGATTTGCCGGGCACATTCCTCCGCGGACATACCTCCAGCTTGCGCGTCATCCATCTTATTTTGCTTACTACCGTCCCCTGTAAGCGCATTTACCGAAATATTGGTTTTTATAAATCCGGGACAGGCGATAGTAACCTTAATATTGTCTTCGTAATGTTCTGCCCTCAGTGCGTCATAGAAACCATGCAGCGCGTGCTTGGCCGCCGCATAGGCAGAACGCAGCGGTGTACTGATGATGCCCACCGCAGAACTAATCACCACATGATGCCCGGTGCCCCGCTCGATCATAGCGGGTAGCAAGGACTTTGAAAGGGCAATCGTCCCAAAATAGTTGACTTCCATGAGCTTCCTATCGACTGACAGCGAGGTGTTGATTGCACGGTCTCTTTGACTGATACCTCCATTGTTGATCAGGATATCTATTCCTCCTAAGAGGTTTTCTGCCTCTTTGGCTTTTTGAGGAAGTGCGAAGCTATCGGCTAAATCTACAGGCAGAATGTGCACGTTTTCGGGATGAGTACACTGACTGCGAACGCGCTCCAGCTCTTCTCTACGTCGAGCAGATATGATCAGGTTTGCTTGTTCGTTGTTCAGTTGATATGTCATTGCCTCACCTATTCCCGAGGAAGCCCCGGTTAACCAAATTCTTGCACTTTTCAGTGATTTCATGTAATGATTGCTTTAAAATTATAGGTCACACTTTTTCGTATGTAACAAAATCGAATGAGTGGAGATGTTTAGCGTCTGACGGGTGTTTTCTCCGTTGAACTTCATGCCATATTTTCGGGTCAAACTCCGGAAATTGGATGTCTCCTTCTATTATCGCCTGAATCTCAGTGAGATAAATAGTCGTAGCGTGCTCAAGACCTAGGGCATAAATCTGCCCTCCTCCAATGATAAAGGCCTCCTCTTCCCCATTTAGCCTGGCCAGGTCTAGCGCTTTCTCCAACGTGGGTACAACGAAGACGCCCTTAGGTACTTCATAGTCCTTTTGTCTCGTGATCACTACATTGGTCCGTAGTGGCAAGGGTCGAAACCGATGAGGAAGGGACTCAAAGTTCTTTCGTCCCATGATTACGTGGCGATCACGAGTCATGTCCTTAAAGAACTGAAAATCGTCGGGTAAGTGCCAAGGTAGATCGTTGTCTTTGCCAATTACGCGATT
>JBCCXG010000045.1:0-16916 GCA_039191945.1 Bacteroidota bacterium | reverse complement strand
TACGCGCTGCTGGTGCTTCCACCAGCATCCTACGCCGGATGTCGGCTCCTATCCCTGGCCCAGTGGAATTGCGTTATTGGGCGTATGGCCAAGTCTATTTATTGAAGCACAGGACTTTTTGTTTGTGGTGGGCATGGGAAGAGTGGTGGAATAAGTCCTTATTCCACAGGGCTGGCCCAGATCCTCTGTTTTGGATCGTTTGCTGCTTAGAGACCTACTCGTTCCTCAGCGTCTCGACCGGATTCATGATCGATGACTTGAACGCATGGAAGCTCACGGTCATCAGTACGATGCCAACGGTAATCACACTTGCAGTCAAAAACGGCCAGACCTGCAGGTCGATATGGTACGCAAAACCTTGCAGCCATCTCTCCAGCAGCCAGTAGGCCAATGGAGCCGAAATGGCGATGGCCACGATGATCATACGCACGTAGGAAGAGGTGAGCAGCACAAGCAGGCTTCGGACCCTGGCACCTAGTACTTTTCTGATTCCGATTTCTTTGATCCTTCGGCCCGTCATGAAGGCAGATAGTCCGTACAACCCCAGGCACGCGATGACGACGGATAGAATGGTAAAGAGTGAGGAAAGACTTCCCAGTGTATTCTCGGCCTGATATTGCTCCTGGAGTAAATCTCCCAGTACCTGGAACTCGAAAGGAGCATTGGGGGCTATCGACTGCCACACCTCCTCGATGTGCGAGGCCACCTGCATCTGATATCGAGGGTCAATTTTGACCGCGATATAGCGTGCCGAAAAGGCCAGGGAGCGGGCGCTGTTTCCCACTCTTTCCAGGATGAAAGGCCCCACGGGTTTCCGCATAGAGGTGAAGTGGTAATCTTCTGTGACTCCAACAATCATGTCGTTGTTAAATGGCTTGCCGATAGCTTCAGTGGGTGTGAAGCCCAGTAGCTTGGCCATGGAGGCATTGATGATCACCGACTCATTATCGTCTGCCTGGAAAGTGGCCAGGTAGTCCCGGCCCGCCGCCATGGGAATACCCAGTGTCGTTGTGAAGTCATCATGCACCACCAGCCTGGCAAACTGCAAAGTCTCGTTTTCACTGTGTACTTGATATGACCCCGTTTGGTGCTTTACACCTGGCACATCTTCTACCGTGGTCACCGACTCGACGCCTGGCAGCGCTAACACCTGTGCCTTGAAAGACTCATATTTCGGCAAGATCGGCGTTCGGAGGGAGGGAATTAGGATTACATCTTCTGCCTCAAAACCCACTGAGCGATCCTTCAGATAGTTCAGTTGGTCGACGGCAACTAGCGTGGCACTCATGAGGGAGATCGAAATCACAAACTGCCCCATGACGAGTAGCTTGCGCGATAGACCCACAATTTTCTTTTCCTGGACCACTGCGTCTTTAAATACTTTGTTGGGATTGAAGCCGCTGAGCAAGAGCGCCGGGTATACACCCGAGAGCACGCCAACTACAAAAAATGCCCCTAGGAACTCCCAGGGTGACCAGGGAAGTCCGTCTGGTGTCAGTAAGATGTTGACCCCCTCCATTCGATTGATCATTTCTACCACCAGATAGAGCAGCGGAACGCTCATCAGCAGCCCAAGGAAATTGACGATAATCGACTCGTAGACCAGGTGCCAAAACACTTGTTTGTTGTTGCCTCCGAGCACTTTGCGCAAACCAATCTCACGTTGCCTTGAGATCGCCCTGGCGATCGACAGATTGATGAAATTGATGTAGCTGATGATCAGGATGAAGATCCCCACCCAGAAGAAGGTCTGGACCAGTTCGGCATTGCCATTCGGGTGCATTTCGTAGTCGAGATCCGAATAAAGATGAATATCCTCCAGCGGCTGCAAGTGTAGCTTTACTCGATTGCGCCTCGATTCCGGGAAGTATTTCTGCACGAAATCTTGTAGGCCCTCCTCAAAGGCTTTGGCATTCACACCGGAGCTCAGCAGCACATAAGTCCAGCTCGGATTCCAGATCCAGGTTTCATGCAGCCTAGGTGACAGCAACTCCGGATCATCAAGGGTTTGAAATGAGATCAGGAAATCGAATTGCAAGTGGCTGGGGCCAGCCGACGCTTCAAGTATACCAGAGACCACGAGATTGTGCTTACCCTCTAGCTCAAGGGTTTTTCCCATAGGGTCCGAGTCCCCAAAGTACTTTTGAGCCATGTGCCGAGTCAAAACTATCTTGTCCGGACCTGTCAGTGCACTCTGTGCATTCCCTGCCACTAGCTTAAAGTCGAACACGTTGAAGAAGGTGCTATCTACGAAGTAGACACCTGCTTCATTGAAGCGCTTGCCGTCAGACGTGGCGTCAGCATTGGTGCTTGCCAGCGCCATCGTCGGCGCCTGGAAATTGAAAAACCTAACTACCTGCTCCACTTCTAGGGGATACTCATTGACCATGGACACGGCCAGTGGTGTTGGCGCACTGGATGACTCTTCTCCGGACCCGTCTACCTTTCTGAAGTCTAGTACGCGATAGATTCGATCTGACTTAGCATGAAACTGATCATAGGACCGTTCGTCATGTACGTAAAACATGATCGCCAGGAAAGCCGCCAAGCCTATGGATAGACCAAGCAGGTTAATGGCATAGGCCATCTTGTGGCGTTTGATGTTGCGGAAGGCGAGGAGTACGGAGTGGGTCACGAAGCTGGTTCGGTGGGCGAAGGACTGGCTGATCAAAGACGGGAGTGAAAGCGCAAATTGCGTCCAAAATGAAATTTGAATGGCATATCCAGCCTTACCATCATGCGTCAAGGACTCCAGGTATTCTTCGAAGTCACCCTGGACCAGATCGCTTTGATGATTGGGCAGCAAGCGTTCTATGAGCCATGCGCCCAGTCTGGGTATCAACGGTTGTCTCTTCATGACAGCATGATTTTATTGATGATGCCCTCAGGAAGGTTCCACATCTTGGACTGCAGTTCGTGGCTCTCTTTTAGCAGTCGCAGGCCCTCAGCTGTAATTAAGTATTTTCGACGGGGTCTGCC
Source organism: Bacteroidota bacterium (assembly GCA_039191945.1). Lineage (GTDB taxonomy): Bacteria > Bacteroidota > Bacteroidia > Cytophagales > Cyclobacteriaceae > JAWPMT01. The sequence continues at coordinate 13,937 of JBCCXG010000045.1, read as the reverse complement.
CATGCGTTTCGCTTCTCCCGGGAGATCCTGCATGGTTAGCCAACCACGTTTTACCATTCGATCTAGGGGCACGTAGATCCCGCCAATGGAGTAAGGTTTGCCGGTCAGTTCTTTTACCTCCTCTCTTATTTGCATGGCAAAGGCCTCATCAGCCAGCTTACAAACCATAAGAAGGAGTATTTCTTCGATTTTGGAAAGCACTATCCTGGGTTTTTCTTAAAAATAGAAAAAGTAGTGACAAGTAATACGGGGAAGGGAGGAAAAAGGTTTTTTAGTGCCTGGCTTCTACCAGTGTTTTGGAAACAGTTGCCGCACTTTCTTCCGGAAGGTTGAGAGGATCAGTGGAGGCAAGGGAAGGAGACTTTCTGACCATTCGCATCACTTCAGGCAAGGAAGCGCCGACCACCAATAATATTCCAAAGATGGCTAGGTAAAGAGGATTCAAGGCCACGGATTGAAAGGAAAAGACCCCCAAAATCAGTGTGGTAGAAAGCGGAAGAGAGATGGCCAAGGTAGACAAACCAAAGTTGACGTCAAATGTACGACCCTCGGCATCTTCCATGGCATCTACCGCACTCATATGTGCAAATGGCCAGAAGCTGCAGGAGCTCTGTGGGAAGACGATGATCAGCAACATCAAGGGTACAGAAAGACTGGGAACGAGAAAGATGACGGCTGCACTAATCAAGAAAAGCAATCCCGCGCGCCCCAGAAGGAGACGTAGTATCAAGCCAAAATCCTGTCGATTGAGCTTGACTGCAAGCCCGATAAACAACAGGATCAATGGTGCCATGATGCCACTCAGGCGGAGGATCACGCCTGATACGGTCTCGGGAAGCGATTGCAAATTCAGCCCGAAAGCAAGCATCACCAATGCAACGATCATGACCATATTGATCGGCTCTGCGACCATCGCCATGCCCAGCTGCTTCAGCTTTGCATTGTTGCTCTGCTTAGGTACTTCATTGAGTCGATGATACCAATGAATAGCGAGAAAGTACAAAAGGATGAGTACGAAGAACTTGTTGCCGACATCAGCCAACGCCGCAAGTGCTACGGACTCATCTCCTAAAAACTCCGCAATAAAGGGGAAACAACTCAGTCCAGGAGCAAAAGAGGGGATGAGCATCATCAACGTTCGGTGACGCTGCTCGCTAAGGCCCGGAAAAACCTTCCGGCTGAAGGAGGCCAGGAGCAAGAGGATGCCATTGATGGCCAATGCGGCCAAAGGGAAAAGCAGCATATTTTGGCTCAGCTCCACATTCAACAGCGCGACAAATATCGTCGCGGGAAGCGCTAAGCTGAGGATCAATACTTTCAATCCCTTCAACTGCTCTTTGGAACCAATCTTGCGTTGCAAGGCCAGTCCCAAGCCAATCATCAATAGTAGCCCTAGTGTCTTCTCCACAATCCCCTATCCTTGCTGCGTACTTAGCTCAGTACGGTGCCTAGTGCACTAACGAATACTTTCATTTCGTCCATCGTTCCCATACTTACACGACACCAGTTGCGATCCATGATATCAAAAGCACGAACGGCTACTTGCTGCTGCTTCATTTTTTCCAAAAACGCTTTTCCTTCCATTTCGATAGGGAAGATCATGAAACTTGTTACTGAGGGTACAGGCTCAAATCCCATTTTGATAAGCTCTCCCTTCGTGTACTCCCTCGCTTCAGTATTGAGCCTTCGAGATTTTTTATGAAATGCCACATCATCCATACTGGCTGTGGCTGCCATCACAGAAGGATAGCTAATGCCCATTCCGCCTCTTGTAATGGCTTGGATACTTTGCAGTGTACTCTCCAAAGCTACCATGTACCCGACGCGGAGACCTGCCATGCCATGTATCTTGGAGAAGGTTCTTGCTACAATGACATTCTTACCTTCAGCCACCAATGAAACCATGCTGTGTTGTTGATCTTCAGGGAGGAACTCCATGTAAGCTTCATCGACGAACACCGGCACCTTGTCCGACACTCTACGACAGAAGGCCTCTAATTTCTTTCCATCCGTCCATGACCCGGTCGGATTGTTTGGATTACAGACGTATACCAGCTTGGTGTTGGCATCGATCTCTTTTTCCATCGCATCAAGATCGTGTGACCAATCCTTGGATAAGGCGACGCCTTTCCACGAAGCTCCTACCGCTTCTGCTACGCGAATCATCGACATGTAAGCCGGATCTGCTGAAACGATGTTGCCCCCTTTCATAAACAGCACCATTCCCGTCTTTTCCAACAGATCAGACGATCCAGGTCCCATCATCACATTTTCGGCTTTCACACCTTCTTTATCGGCGATCTTATCAATCAAGTCGAAAAGCTCTCGCCATGCATAGCGATTGCCTTTAGCGCTTCCCTCCATGTGTGCCTTCAGTGCTTTGGGAGAGGGACCATAAGGATTTTCGTTGGCATTTAATTTAGCCAGAATCTTGGCTGGCTTCTTCCAATCTTCGTCAATGTATTCTTTAAAGAAGGGGCTGTACAGTGCGTTGCCGTCCCGATCAAATTGAGGAGTACTTCTCCATGACTCGCCCATGCTGAGGTGAGGGGTGAGTGTAAGACCACCCATTGTTAGTAGTCCGTTCTTAAGTAGTTGGCGTCTTGATGTTTTCATTCGTGTAAGCAGGTTTGACCGATAAGAAATGATGGCGAGGACATACCTTTCCCCAACCCGATATACAATGATAAAGGCGCAGCTTTATAATTGAAAATCAATGACTTCAAGCTGAATTGGACGAATACGTACACTATTGGATTTGCTTTGCGAGGTTAGCAATGACTGGTAGGCCGTATTGCGATTTCGGGAAGATGTCGGCTAAGAACGCTGCTGATCTTTATTTTCTTGTAAAAATGCGATTTGGGCTTTTTTACCTTTACGCTTTCTGCTCTAACCAAAGAAAGCATAAGTTATGAGAATAATCACAGTAGTATCGTTGGTTGGGTCCAGCCACAGCGTCCGTCATTCAAAGGGCGAGCTCCATGAATCGTACTGTTTTGTCAGGATTTTCGTAGTACTTCGGTATTTCGTAAAAACCCATTTTCTGGTAAAGATGGATCGCGCGTTGTAATTTCTCGACTGTATCCAGCCTCATACGTGCGTACCCAAGGTCTTGGGCCACTTTTAGTAGCTCATCACATAGCCTCCTCCCCAAGCCAAGTCCTTGAAACTCCTCGTACACGTATAGCCTCTTCATCTCACATACCTGATCGTTGATTTTCCTCACACCAACACCCCCTGCTACAACTCCGTCGATGGTCGCATACAAGAATCGGCCGGAAGGCGGACCGTACATCTGTGAGAAAGTCTCAAACTCTTTGTCGATGCTCTGGAAGCAGAGGTCCATCTGAAGCCACTCCATGTAATCGGTAGTGAGCTTCTTAGCGATCTCGTAGTCTTCAATCGATTCGCACGTATGGAAGTAAAGAGTTTTTTTCATAACAGACGTTATTCAAGGGTACGTTAAAATTAGCCGGTGCGAAGAAGATTCCGAAATTGGATGGTAGCCTATAGGCATCTATTTTTAGGTGGGTGTAAGTCTTCTTATGTCGATCGATAAGAAATCCATCGCAGTACTGCCTTTTGACAACCTTAGTTCCGACCCGGAGAACGAGTACTTCTCCGATGGGATGACCGAAGAAATCATCAATGCCTTGAGCAAGATCAAAGGGCTCATGGTCACCGCGCGGACGTCCACTTTCGCTTTCAAGCATCAGAAGTTGGATGTTCGAATGATCGGCAAGCGTTTGAGGGTTTCGTTGGTCTTGGAAGGCAGTGTTAGGAGGTCCGGTGACAAAGTCCGTATCACGGCTCAGCTGATCCGAACTGACAATGGCTTTCATATCTGGTCTGAGAATTTTGACCGCCAAATGACCGACATCTTCGAGTTACAGGATGATGTCAGCATCCAGATTGCGCATAAGATCAGGGAGCACTTCGGGCATCTCAATATCCAGGATCAGCTGGTACAGCGGCCGACGGGGAATGTAGAAGCCTACGACCTCTATTTGAGGGGTCGCTACCATCACAATCAATGGGATATGTCCGGGTTTGCAAAGGCAACTGAGTACTACCGGTCGAGTATAGAAGCAGACCCCAGATTTGACCTACCGTACTTTGCGGCAGGTCTTAGCTACAGCTTTCTTGGATCGTGGGGTGGGATGGGTAGAGAAGAAGCATTTCAACTGGCCGATGCGTATTTCGACCAGGGGCGCGACTTGGGAGATGTTGGCGCATTTGGCAGTTTCTGCTTGGGCAAACATCTATTTTGGGGATTGTGGCAGTATCGAGAGGCCCATAGCCTGCTCCTTCGAGTACTTGATCAGCAACCATCCGATGCCAATGCCAATGAATTCATGGCGGAGATCCTTACCGCTTTGGGGGATTTTCGCACCGCACACCATTACATCGATCGTGCGCTGAAGGCCAGTCCATTGGCTCCCTATCACTACTACACGAAAGGCAATATCTATTACCTACAGGGTGAATATCCTGAGGCGGTAGCATGCTTTGACAAAGGACTAGAGGTGGCGCCAGGCTTTACCGCTTTGGTAGAATTGAAGCTGGCGTGCCTCATTCAAATGGGAGATGTTGATGCGCTGAACCGAACCGTCGCTGAACGCGAACTCGCTGTCCCGGGCATCTACAGTCTGTTGCTCAAGCTTGTTCATGAACCGGGGTCCGCTGCCGATGTCACACTTCAAACCGTGCGCGACGAGGTTAGACGACATCCCGCTATTCTCTTTGGTTGGGACCTGGTACTCTCTACTTACCAGGACCCGCAGACGGCCTTGGACCTACTGGTCCATAAAGCCCAGGGGAAGGTCGGGCAAGCCATCAATTTTAAACATGACCCCTTTTTGGCTCCCATCCGATCTTTACCTGGGTACAAGAAGTTGGTCAACACCTACTTTCCCGATTCAACAATCGCCCCCCCGCAATCTTTTGAAATCGTATCCAAGGCGCCGTTGACGGACAAAGAGTCTAGCGACTTCGAACAATTGCTAAGGTCACGCATGGATCAACACCAGGATTTCCTGAAGCCCAACCTTGGATTGAGGGACCTGGCCGCGACCATCGACCTTCACCCCAACAAGCTTTCATGGCTACTTAATGAGAAACTAGGCCAGAATTTCTACGAATTTGTCAACGGTTACCGGCTTCGCGAATTCCAGCGGAAGGCCAAAGATCCCAGCAAAGGACACCTCAGCTTGCTGGGTATCGCGCTCGAGAGCGGCTTCAATTCGAAGTCTGTTTTCAATGAGTACTTCAAAAAAAGCACCGGTCTTACACCGAAGGCTTGGCTAACCCAGCAGGACTAAAACGCAAAAAGTCCGGCTCGTCATTTCGAACGTCCTGATCCATCCATCCGGACGATCCAGACACTCAGCCCGCACACTTTTGACTCATCATTTTTCAAAAAACCAAAAACGATTAGTCATGAAAAGTTTGAATTTCAAAAGCGCATTCATCGCAGCCCTCATTGTCCAGGTCCTCGGCGTCTCAGCTTTCGTTGCATCGCATTTTGTCCAGATCATGTCAGATGCTGAGCTGCAGGCCAACCTGGCCCTGGCATTGACCTTGATCCCCGCGGTGACCTTAGGTGCACATACCTATTATCGCCAAGGTCATCAGACGAATCCGGCCGCTCTTGGTACGGCCATGTTCGCCATCGCCATCATTTTGGACGCCTTGATCACGGTGCCATTGTTAGTGATACCAGCGGGTGGTGATCATGCCTCTTTCTTCGGAGATCCAGGTTTTTGGATCATTGGAGTGCTATATGTGAGCATCGTGGTCTTATACCACAAAGTCAGAAGAGCACTTAAATCAACAAAGGTCACGAACGCATGAGTCTTGCGCAAATGCTCGTAGCCCTGCTACTCGTGTGGGGTTGCTTGATCAAAACCATTCCTACCATGATAGAAGTGTTCAAAACAGATGTTACTGAAGTGGCCGTGGCCGCTTACGTCCGAAAGAAACTCATGGCCAATTATGATTTGAAAGAGGTTTCCTTCGACGTCCAGGACTGCGATCATGTCCTGCGTATTGAGTCCCATAAGGTCGATTCGATGCAAGTCATCACGGATATGGAAGCTCTGGGCTTGCAGTGCAGCGTCTTGCCGGATTGAGCGATGAGGTACTATTTAATCAAATCGAAGGTGTTGTCCGACGTTTGGGATACCATCATCACGGAGTACGATGCCTTATCCGCCATAGGTGAGGAATTAATCCACCTTGAAGGCGGGACACTCATCTCCCAGTATGTGGGGGCTACCGAGCCCGTCACCTACAGCACCATCACGTTTTCCGGGAGTCCCGCACGGCTTCTTTATAAGCTGCTGAGCATCGGGATCTACAGTGAAGTGGAGATGACCGAGCTCGTCAGTCAACCAGATTTTGAAAAAGTAGTGGACAAGATTTCCGCTACTTCATCCACCATTTAATCGTAAGCAATAATGAAAAAATTAGTTATAGTAACTCACCCGGATTTGAGGACTTCTCAAATCAACAAGGCCTGGCTCGATGCATTGGCCCAGGAACCAGAAACCTTCGAGGTCTACGCACTGTACGATCAATATCCGGCACTTGATTACGATGTGCCCAGTGAGCAAAAGCGTTTACTAGCGCATGATGAAATCATCTTCCAGTTTCCGATCCATTGGTATAGCACGCCTTTTGCCTTGAAGAAGTACTTCGATGAGGTCTTCACGTTCGGTTGGGCCTTTGGGCCAGGGGGTGACAAACTGCTGGGCAAGCGGATTGGCTTTGCAGTATCCACGGGGGGTGATGAGCAGTCCTATCGGCAGGGACTGTCCGTCGCGGATCTCTTAAATGATGTGATGCTCACCTTTACTTATTGCGGCTGCGAGATCTCTCACCTCCACGTTTTTTACGGGGCGATGTTCGATCCTTCCCCGGAACAGATTGAGGAAAATGCACGTGATTATGTAGAGGCTTTCCAAGCGATCAATCAACTCAAAAAGGTGGCGAACTCGGCCTCCTGACGGAAAAGATTTGGACGGTTTCCTGTTTGCCTTTGAGCAAGATAGACCCGACACTGGTCAATTTGTACTGATGCGATTGGATGTGGTCTCGCAAATAGGCTGAAATGAGCAACTCTTCTCCGAGGACGTTGCACTGCCCTTGAATCCGAGCTGCAGTATTGATGGGGTCGCCGTGATAGGCGATCTCTTTTTTGTATTTGCCGATCTCTGTCACGGTCACCGTGCCTGCATGAATACCCGCCTTAAAGAACGGTTGTACATCGTAGTGCTCCTTGTAGTGGTCATGCCTCCGCTGGATTTGATTTTTGAATCGGTAGAAAGCGTTGATACAACCCTCTTTGGCCACTCCTTCGACCCAGGTCCAGGTGAGCACGGCCTCATCACCTACGTATTGGTACACTTCCGCGCCGTCTGCCGCAACGACCCCCAAGTCGTCGAAGCAATCCTGAATCAATAAACTGTACTTGATGTGCCCCAGCTTCTCCGCCAGCTCAGTGGAGGATTGTAGGTCGATGAACATGAAGATCCGATCTTCCTCCCGGGGGTGATAAAATCTTCCGGTCAATAACTTGGAAAGATTGCCCCGGCCGAGCATCAAGCTTACTTGTCGGACGGTATTAAGAAAGAGGTCAACAGACAATACGTAGAAATAGATCGCAAAACTTCCATCATCAATCGCGAAAGAGATGATATCTATGTCAGTGCCAAAGAAGAGCTGATAAACCCAATAGGCTGCAATGACCAAGGCCACCAAAAAAAATGCCGCGTATATCAATCTGAGCAACAGGAAGCGGCCAATCGAAATGCGTCGATAGACCTTTTCCTCCATCCAGAGCTCGGAAAGCCCGGACACTAGCCCCATGATAGGCCCCAGGATCAGAGCGATCTGTAGGCTCGATTGCAGGTCAAACTTCAAGCTACCGATCTCCTCGGTACCTACTCCTCTCACAATGGATAGGAATAGGAACGCAGCTGTCCAGCCAATGCAATAGTCGAGAACAACCCTAAGTTTTCTTTCTTGGTCTGAATTCATAAGGACAACACAATGGGTCCTTTTAGCGGCGATCGAAACGACATGGAGTGAATCTAGGGCTCGAATCTGACCAAAGCAAAGGCCTGATCTCTAAATTCGAAGTCCAGTAGGCGTATGTAGCGCTCATTCGCCAGATCTTCAAGTCTCGCGAGATAAAAGGTCCCGCGCTGGGGGTCATCATCAAAAGACAAGACCTCCTCGGACTCACGCTCCAAGTAAAAAATAGTCGTCCGAGAAATCATCGAATTACCCATTATTTTGACCGGTTGCCCACCGGTTTTTTCAAGGATATCATAAGCCAACTGCTTGTCTTCTACCACGGGTCCGTGCTTTGCGCGGTGCGGGAGTACGACCAGGTCAAAAAGCAAGCGCGCTCCGATGACCGCCACTAGAAAGAGCAGCAAGCGATGTTGGGAATGTTGCCAATACAACCAAAGTAGGATAGCAAAGCACAGGAAACTGCCAGCGCTGGTGACAAGGAGTCCGTTGATACCTTCTAGTGTGGGTATGAATGGTAAGGTCACACTAGCCAGAGCAAAAAGGGTGATCACCACCCCAAAGAACCCCGTTAGAAGTCGATGGAATGAAGTGCCGCTAGCTTGACAAAAGGCATAGAACAGGACTGTCGTCGCCAGAGGGAATAACATATATACGTATCTCGATGCTGTACCGGGTGAAACCCAATAGACCAGGACATTGGCACAAAATATCAATGTACAGAACCAGATGTAGCGATTGGCTCGTAGCATCTGGAGTAGGTCTTTTCTGAAAAGGAATATCGAGAAGAGAGAAGCAGGTGCCAGCACCTTCAATAGCGAAATCGGGAAGCTGATGAAGTGGATCAGTAGAGCACCTATCCCCTTAGAAAGTACCGTCCGCTCTGTTGACTGCCCGATGAGAGAGTCCTCAGAAAAAAAATACCCACTTACGTCATTGTGTTGCTGGTACATCCAAAAATAGCCACCCACCAAACCAAAGTAGAGGAGGATCCCTACCAAATGAGCAAGCGATACGAGCTGGCGCCATTTGCCTTCAGCAATGAAATACGTTGTCAGAGATATTGCAACAAAAACCGGAGAAGGAAGTCCCTTGGTCAGCGTACCAATCGCTCCCAGGAGATACACCGAGAGAAACAGTAGGTAGTAGTTTTGCTTTTCTCCAAAGTGAAAAATCACCAGAAAACCCAGATAGGTGATCAATGAATAGAATAGGTCGATTTCGCCGGATACAAGCGTGAAAACAAACAGCAGATCATTGGCCGTAAGGAACAGTAAGCCCGAGAATAGGCCTACAGTGACGTTGACGTATTTTCTTCCAAACCAAAAGCAGAGCAAGCCGGTCGCCAGGTATGATACGACTGACAAGAAGCGGGTCGCAAACTCTGAAGTATTACCAAACATTTGATAGCCAGCAATAATGATCCAATTGTAGAAAGGCGGTTTCCGATAATAGGGCTCGCCCAGCTGGGTAGGAACCCAAAGGTTGTCGTTGAATTTCATCTCGAGGGCAATCAATGCCCGCCTTGGCTCTTCCATGCTTAGCGGATGCAGACCGAGGTTGAGAAAAACGGCAATCAAAACGAGCACCAATACCGCAGGCATCAGCCAAATATTTCGTCGATCTTCAAAGTCTGTAATCATGCCGCATGGTGTTAATAGGACTTTGATTCTCTTTCTTCGATATGGATCAGGCCCCGAAGAACAGCGATGTGATAGCGCCATACCACTTGATGGCCCAGTTCTATCTCCACGATGTCAGTGGCTACCAGTTGTTCAAATCCCGCTATGACTGCGGTTGGTAGTTCCTTTTCTTTCGTGACAAAGATGCCTACCTGGTCCGTCCCCTCAAACTGTCTGATCCCATCCCAAAGATCAAATTGATTGCGTCTCCTGCCGAGATTGATGCAAAAAGGCACCTGTTGGTCTTCTGTGTAGAAGGCGACCTCCGAGGCCACATGATAACTGTCGCTAAATATGAAATAGTCCTTTGCTGCGTATTGGTCTATCTTTTGTTGTACCCTCTTACCAAGTGTATTCCATCCATACAACCTACGCGCTGGATCTTTTTTTGGGGGCATGATGTGATTCAGTCCAAGCGGTTGCAAGTACACCGAGAGATAGAAGAAGGGAACGATCAGCACGATACTGGTGATCGTCGCAATGTGGAAACCCTTTTTTTTGTTCAGGTTTTCATAATAATTGGCCAAGAGTATGGGTATCGTGAAGTATGAGAAAAATGGCCAGTTGACTTCTACGCGCTTAGTGAAGGAATAGACTAGAAAGAAAGAGAAAACAAGCAATGGCGCCAGTAGGAGGTAGAAGTGCTCTGCTGATTTCCGTCGAAAGGCATCGATGATAGCGCCTACTATGAATGGAAAAAGGAAAGGACTTAGCATACCGATCTCGCTTCCTATAAACTCGGACCCCAGCTGCAACCGTTTCCCTATCGTCAATGCGGTCTTGCCCTCATCAGCAAGGTGCTTAAAGGAGATAAAGTCCATTTGCCAGTTCCAAATCAGAACGGGTAACATGAATAAAAAAGTAATAAATAACGAAATATAAATACCTCTTTTTCTAAAGACTTCAACTCTATGCCAAAATAAGTACAAGAAGGCAATCGGCGCAAAGAGAACCATGGTGTACTTCGACAGAAATCCCATTCCAGCAAATACTCCCACTGCGACCCAGCATATTACCTTATCGGTCTGAATCGCCCGCCAGAACAAGAGGGTTGTTAGCGCCCAAAAGACTAACAAGAGGGAGTCAGTTGAAAAGACATTGAAAATCAAATGATTCATTGGCAGGGCATAAACCAACAAGGAGGCGACCAATGCCTGCTTTACGTTACGGAACAGTTCGTACGAAAAGGCATAAGTAAGTAGGGAATAGATGAGACCCAGCGATAGGGCATTCAACTTGAGAGCAAACTCGGTGGACCCGAAGATTGATGTCGACAGCCAGTTGACATAGGCGACCATGGGCGGCTTGCTGTAGTAGGAGAGTGCAGGGCGTTGCGACCAAACCCAGTATTGGGCCTCTTCGATAAAGAGGTCTAGTGGCCCCAACACCAGGACCAAGCCTCGCAAGACAAAGATTGCGAGGTGCCAGCCGAGTAGCACTTTCCATGGATGTATTTGCCCCTCCAAGAGTTCAATTTTCGAGGACCAAAGATGACAAGAACTCCGAAAACGCCACCGTCGATCAAAAGAAACCTAGGGCTTTGTTTAACCAGACATTGTGGAGCCATGAATCAGTTCTTTCTAACTCGTTGATCGGTTCCGGTAGGTGATGCGTCATCGCATAGGGGTGAATAGCACATTCAAGAGCAGTTGTGCATGAGTGCCGATCCGTCTCTTGAAGAAATCGCTAGATAATTGATCACTTGTGACTAGGTTGCCGGTATGAGTAGTGAGAGTACTTATGATGTGATTGTCATTGGCGTTGGCAGCATGGGATCTGCTGCCTGTTATCACCTCGCCAAGCGAGGTTGTCATGTGTTGGGGATCGAGCAGTTTGACATTGCTCATGAGTTGGGTTCACACGGTGGGCAGACTCGAATCATTCGCAAGGCTTATGGCGAAAGTAGCGATTATGTACCATTGCTCGAGCGGGCTTATCGCAACTGGCACCAACTGGAACAGGCAAGCGGTGAACAGGTGTTCTTCAAGCCGGGGATCGTGTACCTCGCCCCAAAGGGCAATGATTTTCTTGATACGGTTAGGAAGTCGTCTGTTAACCACGGCGTTCCGATTGATGAGTTAACGGTAGAGCAATGCGCAAGTAAATATCCTCAGTTTGCCTTGCCCGACACCTTCGAAGTCATCGTGGAGCCTGATGCTGGATTCCTTACACCCGAGCGATGCATATTACTCATGGCTCAGGAGGCACTCAAACAGGGTGCTACCTTCCGGACAAACGAGGGAGTCATTGACTGGAAGCGGACCAAAGAGGGTGTTGAAGTCCGAACCAGTCGTGGCACGTATTCTGCGAAGAAGCTGATCATCACGGCTGGTCCTTGGGCGGGGAAACTCGTACCAGCCCTTCAGCATTCGCTAACGGTGACCAGACAAGTGATTGCCTGGGTAAAGCCGAAAAAGTGGGGGGACTACACGATGGATCGATTTCCTTGTTGGCTGCTGGAGGGGGAGAAGACTTTCTATGGGTTTCCTATTGTGCCAGCTGGGTTAGGAGGGCCTTTGGGTCTCAAGTTTGCGTTGCACCGTCCATTGGGCGAAGACACGGACCCGAAGGCTGTGAATCGAACAGTAAGCGAAGAGGATTTGTCAGAATTGATTCGATTTCTCAACCAATTTATGCCGGACGCCTTCGAGCAAGTTCTCGCTACGAAGACCTGCCTGTACACCAATACGCCAGATCTCCATTTCGTAGTCGATTACCTTCCCGACCATGGCCAAGATGTAGCCATCGCAGCCGGATTGAGTGGCCATGGCTTCAAGTTTGCGATCGCCATAGGTGAGGTGCTGGTCGATCTGGTGCTGGAAGGAGGTACGGACTTACCCATTAGTTTTTTAAACGTCGACAGGATTATCGCCTAGTAAGCAACGATCATTCCGCTATCGGCGAATAGATTTCCGTAATTTCAACCCAAGAATCAACAAGCAGAAAGGATATGAAAGCAATCGTCAAGCCTCTGATCCAATATGCCATCGACAAGGCGAAAAGAAACAAGTTCGTTCAGAATCTTTTTGAGTCCCCATTTGACTTAAACAAGTTTCCGAAGATGGGTGAGTTCCAAGATACTCAAGGGCATGTCCACATCTTGCGTGATGGGTTGCGATCTAAGATTCGTCCGAATTGGAAAAGAATGTTGAGCTCCGAAAAGCCTTTGGTTAATCAGGAGTACCTGCAGGAGTTGAGGTCGAATGGTGAAATTGCCGTAGGTAAAGTTGCACCCATCATTCAAGCACTTGGCAAATCGATCACTAATAGTACGGTGCTGGAAATTGGTTGTCACGCGGGGGCGACCTCTTATTCAATCGCCGATGCGGGTGCTATGCAAGTCGTAGGTACTGAGTTTGCTGGCTACAAGGTTGAGGCTGTGAAAACGGCTAGCGAAGATGTCGAGGGCAGATTGGTGGAAGTAACTGACGACCTGAGGGTGATGCGGGAGAAATTAGGCCAAATGTTTGATAAGACGGAAAACGTGAGATTTGTAGATGATGATATCTGTCGCTCAGCCTTGACTCCAGCATCGTTCGATTTGGTGTTTAGCTGGGAGGTTTTGGAACATTTGCATGACCCGGAAGGCGCGTTCTTGTCGATCTCGAAGCTTCTCAAGCCAGGAGGAGTCACGGTGCATGAGTACAATCCATTCTTTTGCCTGAATGGCGGGCACAGCCTATGCACTTTGGATATGCTGTGGGGACATACACAGTTGAGTGATGACGATTTCAACGGATACTTGGATCAATGGAGACCCAGAGAGAAAGAGAAGGCTTTTTCATTTTTTACGAAAGGCATGAATCGCATGACAATCAGCGATCTGCAAACTCAATTAAGAAAGTCGGATCTTAATGTAGTATCGATCATACCATTTTCAAAGGAGCAACACTTGCGGATGATTGACGAGGCAATCCTTACGCGAACCCAAGCACTTTATCCTGAAGCGACTATGTTGGACCTCGCTTCACCTAGAGTCTACGTTGTGGCCCAAAGGGGGCAGTAGGCCTCGCTCTTCCCAAAGGTCAATTGTGCATGTACAAATAGTTTACGATGTAGTGGCTGACAGGTGGAGTGTCTATCGGCGACCAGCTGACTCAGAACTGTTTCCGTATAAATATTCCCGGATTATAATCCCTCATGCTATACGTATTGCCGAACCCAGCGAGGTTCAGTCCCAGCCCAAATTGGTAGCCGGATCTGTCGAGGCCAGCTCGC
>JBCCXG010000044.1:0-16966 GCA_039191945.1 Bacteroidota bacterium | reverse complement strand
CCTTGTTCTTCTTTATTTGGTTCGGCAACCTGCTGGGTCTGCTTCCTGGAGCAGCTAACTTGACTGGGAATATCGCAGTCACTATGGTATTGGCGGTAGGTACGTTCTTGCTGACCAATCTAAGTGGCAATAAGCACTACTGGGGACATATTTTGAATACCCCTGGAGTGCCGTTTGCGCTAAAGCCGATCATCGTTCCGGTGGAGATCATTGGTATGTTTACCAAGCCCATTTCCCTTATGGTACGATTGTTTGTGGCGATTACCGCGGGCCACATTGTGCTTCTAAGCTTGATGAGCTTGACATTCATTTTCCATTCCTACTTGGTGGGAATTGGGACTACGATCGTGGTGGTAGTCATCACCTTCATTGAAATCCTGGTGGCGACTATTCAAGCCTATGTATTTACGATGTTCTCCTCTATGTATATAGGCATGGCAGTGGATGATCATCACTAACTAATGAATATTCAATAATTCAATTATATCACTATGTTACTTACAATCTTGATGGACATGAGTCTCGCAATTATGGGTGCGGGTATCGGTTCTGGTTTGGTCGCGATAGGCGCTGGACTAGGTATCGGACGTATCGGTGGCTCTGCTATGGAAGCAATGGCTCGTCAGCCTGAAGCTGCCGGTAGGGTACAGACCGCAATGCTTATCATTGCTGCACTCATTGAAGTAATTGCCCTCTTTGGTGTGGTTGTGTGTTTCTTGATCTCACTCAAAGAAGGCGCTTAAAAATTGCTCTTTTGAAAAGGAGGATTGCAGACATTAGGTCTCAACCTCCTTTCCATTCAGATAGGACATAGGTTATTTTTATTTCAAAGTATGGATCTTCTTACCCCTGACATTGGATTGATTTTTTGGCAAACGGTTGTATTTACGATCGTTTTCCTACTGTTGGCTTTGTTTGTGTGGCGGCCGGTAAGCAGCGCGCTGAAGGCTCGCGAACATACAATTTCTGATTCTTTGGACGCAGCAGAGCGGGCCAAAGAGGAAATGCAGCAGATCAAGGCAGACAACGAGTACCTTTTGAAGGAGGCTCGAGCCGAGCGGGATGAAATTCTCAAACAGGCGAGCCAGGTCGCTGAGCAGATCAAAGAAGATGCAAAGGTCGAGACGTCGAGCATCACGGAGAAAATGATCGCTGACGCTCGCATAGACATTGAGAACGAGAAGAAGAAGGCCCTAGCGGAGGTCAAGTCGCTCGTTTCCGATTTGTCATTGGAGATCGCAGAGAAAGTGATCCGCGAAAAGCTATCCGATGAGGCTTCCCAGAAGGCGCTGGTTCAGAAATTCTTGACTGAGACAAAAGCGAACTGATATGTCTTCGGGTAGGATAGCCATCAGGTATGCCACGCCACTCTTAGAGTTGGCGACGGAGCACAAGATACTCGAAGAGGTTCGTTCGGATATGCAGATGTTGGTCCAGCTGACTGAGACCAATAGAGACTTGGTGCTCATGCTTCGAAGTCCGATCATCCAACACCTAAAGAAAGGCCAGGTACTTCAAAGCATGTTTAAGGGGAAAGTGCATGAATTGACTTTGCGATTTCTCCGGATGATCGCCTCCAAGGGCAGAGAGAATCTACTTCCAGAAGTAGCTGCTGAGTTCATACGACTCTACAATACCCAAAGTGGTCTGCAGGAAGCCATTGTCACCACAGCTTTCCCCATAGATGGTCAGATTAAGAAAGACTTTGAAAAACTGGTAACGGATTACTCCGGCAAAAAAGCACTGCTAGAAGTGCGAGTAGAGGAATCGATCATTGGTGGCTATACCCTCCAGATGGGAGATAGGAAGTTGGATGCGAGTATAAGTGGAAAGCTCCGAGAGCTCAAGTTGAAATTTAGTAAACAAGAAAATTGACGCCTTGTAAGGCACAAAACATATACGTACTATGGCAGAAGTAAGACCTGATGAGGTTTCAGCGATATTGAGAGAACAGCTCTCTGGGTTCAAATCCGAATCAGAGCTGGAGGAAGTTGGCACGGTGCTGCAGGTTGGCGATGGTGTGGCACGCATCTATGGGCTGTCCAAAGCCCAAGCGGGTGAGCTACTTGAGTTTGAAAATGGATTGAATGCATTGGTCCTCAACCTGGAAGAAGATAACGTCGGGGCCGTACTGCTTGGTGATTCTAGCGAGATCAAGGAAGGCGACAGCGTGAAAAGGACAGGTCGCATTGGCTCTGTTCGAGTAGGAGAAGGAATGGTCGGTCGGGTACTCGATACATTGGGCAACCCAATCGATGGAAAGGGTCCGTTTGAGGGCGACCTCTATGAGATGCCAATCGAGCGAAAGGCACCGGGTGTAATCTATCGGGAGCCTGTGAGTGAGCCACTACAGACCGGGATCAAGGCCATTGACTCCATGATTCCCATTGGTCGGGGTCAGCGGGAGTTGATCATTGGTGACCGGCAGACTGGGAAAACTGCGGTGGCCATTGATACAATCATCAATCAGAAAGAGTTTTTCGATCGCGGCGAGCCAGTTTACTGTATCTACGTCGCTGTAGGTCAGAAAGCCTCAACCGTCGCAGGTATTGTTTCCACCTTGGAGAAAGCTGGCGCGCTGTCCTACACAACTATTGTTAGTGCGGCGGCTTCAGACCCTGCTCCTATGCAATTCTTTGCTCCGTTTACCGGGGCGGCGATTGGCGAGTTCTTTAGAGATACCGGGCGTCCTGCATTGGTAATATATGATGACCTATCGAAGCAGGCCGTATCTTATCGAGAAGTTTCATTACTCTTGCGACGTCCTCCAGGACGGGAGGCCTACCCAGGTGATGTCTTCTACTTGCACTCGAGGTTGCTAGAGCGAGCGGCGAAGATCATCAACAACGATGAGATTGCAGCGCAAATGAATGACCTCCCTGATTCTTTGAGACCAATGGTCAAAGGGGGAGGTTCATTGACGGCGTTACCGATCATTGAGACACAGGCCGGTGACGTATCTGCATACATCCCTACTAATGTAATCTCAATTACAGATGGGCAGATTTTCTTGGAAACCAACCTATTCAACTCAGGTATCCGTCCCGCGATCAACGTGGGTATTTCTGTATCCCGAGTAGGAGGTTCTGCACAGATCAAGTCCATGAAGAAAGTGGCCGGTACATTGAAGCTTGATCAGGCACAATTCCGGGAGCTTGAGGCTTTCGCGAAGTTTGGATCTGATCTGGATGCCGCGACGCAAAGAACAATCGATCGAGGGAGAAGAAACCAGGAAATTTTGAAGCAGCCTCAGTACTCTCCCGCGTCTGTGGAGGAGCAAGTGGCCATCATTTATGTTTCCACCAAGGGGTTCCTGGACAAAGTACCCGAATCGAAGGTGCAGCAGTTCGAGAAAGAGTTTCTGGATATACTTCGTACGCAGCATGCTGATCTGTTAGCAACGCTGAAGGATAAAAAGAAATTTGCGGACGGTTTTGAAAAGCTGCAGGAAATCGCACAGGATTTAGCAGGCAGGTATACAGATTAATTGAAAGAGGAGTAAGCGCTCATGCCGAGTCTTAAAGAAGTAAAGGGTAGAATCAAATCGGTCACTTCGACGCAACAGATTACGAAGGCCATGAAGATGGTCGCGGCGTCTAAGCTGCGCAGAGCCCAGGAAAAAATCCTGCAAATGAGGCCCTATTCGGAGAAGCTATCTGCCATCATCCAAAACGTAGCGGCAGCGGCCAACACCGAAGAAGTGGAGAATCCCTTTGCCGAAGAGCGATCTGTAAACAACGTATTGCTGGTGGTCGTTACCTCGGATAGGGGTTTATGCGGCGCGTTCAACAGCAATGTATTCAAGTTTACAAGAGCGATCATCGAGGAGAAATATAAGCATCTAGAGCGGTCGGGCAATGTCAGGATCATGCCGATTGGGAAGCGTTCGTTTGACTATTTCGCCAAGCGAAAGTACAAGATGGTCAAAGACTACGCGGGATTGATGCACTCGTTGAATTTTGGCGAGGTCAGAGACGCCGCGCAGGTTGCGATGGATGGTTTCCTCAGCGAGCGGTATGATCGAGTAGTGCTCGTGTACAACGAGTTTAAAAATGTGGCTACTCAGATTCTGCGGGAGGAGCAGTTTCTACCTATCGTGCAAGATCCGGAGGAGCAACAAGAGTCAAGCAACGACATCGATTATATCTTCGAGCCCTCTCAAGAAGTGATCTTTGAGGAGATCATACCCAATTCGCTCAAGGTCCAGTTTTACAAGGCGCTGCTAGAGTCTAACGCTTCCGAGCATGGAGCTCGAATGACGGCAATGGATCAAGCTACGGATAACGCAAGCGAGTTGTTGAAGGAGTTGAAACTCACCTACAACCGTACGCGTCAGGCAGCTATTACGAAGGAGATACTAGAGATTGTTGGTGGTGCCGAAGCCTTGAGCAAGGGAGGCTGATCGCAACGCATAATTGCTGCTGCATGGCAGTCCTAAAAAAAATAAGATGGCTCTCAGTGCACATTGCGTTGGGAGCCATTTGTGTTTTATACTTTGTCGATCGACTGCAGCAACTGGGACTTCCCACTGCTATCTACATCTGCTTGTTTGCAGCGGTTTGGACAATCTACCTTGTAGACCATAAATTGGATGCCCGAAAAGAGGGGCTGGCGACTCCCAGACGTCATTTTCATAGAGCCTCACGACGCTTGATTGATGGTTTGATTCTCTTCAACCTAATTATAGGATTGTTGGCGATGGCTTTCATACCCAGACCTGTGGTGCTGGGAGGGCTTTTTCTAGCTGGTCTGAGTTTGGTGTACCTTAGGTTTGCGGGACAGCTAGGCAGTTGGCGGGTAAAAGAACTACTCACCGCCTTGTGCTACGGTGCAGGCGTCATGCTCGCGCCCCTGTACTACGGACCTTTTTGGCCGACGCTCATTTTGACTTCACAGCTCGCAGTACTAGCCCTTGCCAACCTCTTGCTCTTCTCCATGTTTGAGAAGGATGCGGACGAAGCCGAGGGTTTTTCGTCATGGGTGACGGAGATGGGATCCAGACGGAGCGAGCACCTACTGCGCATTTTGCTTGCGTTGACAATTGTGAGTGCGATCGCATTCATGGTGACCCTCTATTGGCGCTTTCAGCTTTTTATGCTGGTGGCCTCCCTCATTTTGTTTTTCATCTCCTTTAAGAGGGACTATTTCGGTCAACGAGAAAGGTACCGAGTCTTTGGAGATTTGGTCTTCATCTTACCACTTGCCTTGCTACCGTGAGTGACTTCGACAGTATTGCTGGTATCTATGATGTATTGGTTCGGCTGGTCTTCGGTCGTACGCTAACGAGGATGCGCGTTGCGCATTTTAGAAGTATCCTACCCGGATCGAAGGTATTGATCGTAGGTGGCGGTACAGGCGCATGCCTTGAAGCACTGCCTGATGTGGCCACCATCCATTATGTTGAGAAATCGAGACGGATGCTCAGTAAAGCGAAACTAAGAAAGTCTAAGGTGCCGGTTCATTTCATTTGTGAGGACTTCGTCGAGTGGGAAGTTCCACAGTCTTTTGACACCATCCTTACTCCTTTCTTTTTGGATGTTTTTGATGCCGAGAGATTGGAGTTGGTTATTCAGAAGCTCAAAGAAGGACTTAAGGATGGAGGTAGACTGATCGTAACCGATTTCAAGGATACACGCAAGTGGCCACATCAGTTGCTACTATGGGTCATGCACAGGTTTTTCAAATTTTCGGTGAAGTTGGAGTCCAGTAGGCTACAGGACTTGCATTGTATCTTGGAGTCAGAAGGATTTATTGCGGTAGATAGGAAATGGTCCCCGAAAGGCTTTATTTTCTCCGGAGTTTACGTTCCAAAGAAATAGTTTGGCAGGTAATGGTTTTAATTTTTTTACCTACCTGGAAACCTTTCCTGCAAGCCACTGTCTATGAGTTGTAATTGATTGTGAGCGACTACCAACATATTCACCGAGACCTGATCCTGCTCGCGCAGAAGGGGGAGCCTTCTGCGCAGGAGAGGTTGTACAAGTTGTATGCGCAGGCCATGTACAATGTGTGCCGAAGGATCGTCGGGGACGATGAGGAGGCGAGGGACCTTTTGCAAGAGTCATTTGTAGATGCTTTTCAGAAGCTCCCTACGCTGAGGGAGGTGAACACTTTTAGTTCTTGGATCAAGCGTATCGTCACTAATAACTGTATCAATGCAGTGCGCAGGCGGCGGTTGGTGATGACAGAACTGAAAGAAAGCTACGATCGAATCGATGATGACGATGGTGATTTCGACTACTCAAAGCATCGCGCAGAGCAAGTGATGGGTGCGGTAGAGAAGTTACCTGACGGTTGTCGGACGGTCTTGAGCCTCTATCTTTTTGAAGGTTATGATCACAAAGAAATTGGCGAGATTCTGGGTATTAGCGAATCTGCTTCGAAGGCCCAGTACTGTAAGGCCAAAGCGAAAATAAGGAACCAGTTAGGAAATAAAATGCAGCATTATGTCTGATCAATTAAAACAGTACGTCGAAGATCGCAGGGAGGAGTTTGAGCTTTATCCCCTGGATGTGAACGCCGGTTGGCAAGAGATAGCCAATCGCGTGGCTCCGGTCAAACCCAGCAGGCCTATCAAGCCATGGATGGCGATTGCTGCGAGTATCAGCTTGCTCCTCGTGGGCGCTCTGATAGGTATCCGCATGTATACGGCGGCTGTCCCCGTCAGTGCATCCGCAGAATTTGAAGACATGCAGTTCTACTACCAGGAGATGGTAGACGCGAAGCTGCAGCTTGTAAGAGCGCGTGTGGAGGATCCGGAAATTCTCGCGGATTTTGATATGATGGACGAGGCATTTGCTGAGCTCAAGGCAGACCTCGATGACAACGTAGCCAATGCTGAGGTGCTCGAAGCCATGATTGATAGTTATCAGCTTAAGCTACAGATTTTGGAGAGGATTTTGGAAGAATTAGAGGATGAAAGTCATGAGGAGCAAACAAACATTTAGCCTTATTGTCTTGGTCTGTCTGGCACTTGGGTTGAGGGCTCAAGTCGTAAAGATGGAGAAGGCTTACGATCAGTCATTCGCTTACCAAGAGGGGGACAAAGTGCTGATCGAAAATAAGTACGGCGAGGTCATCGTCAATAGCTGGTACAAGGACTCCGTCCGCGTGAAAGTCCAGCTAGAGGCCTCGGGGAAGAACCAAGATGCGGTCAACAAAGTCATGAGGCGTATTGATATTGACCTTCGGAAGATTGGCGAACGCATCACCGCGGAGACACAGGTTGAAGTACGAGGAGGAGGGGTATTGGGTGAGATCGCTCGCGACGTTGGTAATTATTCGAAGTCCCTATTTTCCAGTAACAATAAGTTCACCGCCAACTACGAGGTATGGCTTCCCACTGATGCAGAGATAAGCATTGAAAATCGCTACGGAGATATTTACTTGTCGACCTTGGAAGGGGAGGTTTCCATTGATCTGGCGCATGGCGACCTTAGGGCGGATCGGATCGAGCAAACGATCGATCTCGATCATAGCTTCGGCAAGGCGAGCTTTGATTTTGTAAAGGTGGGCACCTTGAACCTGCGGGGCGTAGAGTTGTCGATCGAAGAAGCTACGACCCTTCAGTTTGAGAGTAGCTCTTCCGAGATAGAGCTGGAGACCTGTGAGGATATCCAATTCAATTCACGAAATGATAATTTTGATATTAGAAAGGCGCAGAATGTCATGGGCAAGGGATCCTTTACCGATATCACCGTCGGTGAATTGAAAGATCGTGGGCGTCTGGATTTTCGGTATGGCGATGTCCTTTTGAATTACGTAAACAAGGAATTTAAGGAACTGACGGTTAATGGGAAATCCACAGATATTAGCGTCGTGCTGGATCAGGCTTCCTACCTGAAGACCAGGGTGACAGGAAAAGAAGAGGGGTTACTGGTACCCAACAGCATGCTCACCCTAAACCGTGAAGTACTTGAGAATGATATGGTGCAATTGGAAGGAATGGTGGGCAATACCAATGAAGTAGTGAGTGAGCTGACGATCATCGCGGACGGAGGGGAGCTAATTGTAGCCATTCAGGATACGCCTATCTTTACCAGTAAAGACTGATTCAAACCTCAATGGTAGGCCCCCGAAGGTTTCTGACGCTATCCATATGTATTGTAAGTGCCGTACTGGTGAACGCCCAGGATTTCAAGCACGCTGCCGGGGTGAGACTGGGCCACACCTCGGCTGTCCAATATAAAAACATGCTTGCGAATGGCGAGGCGCTGGAGCTGATGGTAAGCGGAAGAAAAGATGGGCTCCAATTGACCACGCTCTATAGCTTTCACAAACCCTTACAGTTTGCTTTCAACGAAAACTTTTTCGTCTATTACGGTCTGGGAGCGCACGTAGGCTACGAGGAGCATGGCGATCTGGACAAGGTGCTTACTTCCGTGGAACCTCGCTCTTTTGAGTTTCGAGATAAAAGCTTTTTCGTCATGGGCGCAGATGCCATTCTGGGACTCGAGTACCGCTGGTTTGCCGTACCCATGACCATTGGATTCGACATCAAGCCCTATTTCACTTTCATCGGAATGAGATATACAGACTTGCAGTTTTGGGATGCAGGTGTTTCGTTGAAATACATATTTTAGACCCAACCTAATGACCAATGCCTCTCTTGGGCTTTGGAGCGTTTTATGAGGATATTTTTGGTTACATGGATATGTTTTTCATGCTTGTCGAGTCACAGTCAAACGTACCAGGATGTCACTGATCCTGGCGAGATCAAGTCACTGCTTAGTAGCTCCAATGATCTGCAGGGCTTTGGGGGTGTAGATGTGAAAATCACCGATATGGTGGACGAGCGCTCCGCTCTGGTGGGAGGGTACGGCGGCGTACTGATCAACCGGTCTTACATGCTTGGACTGGGCGCCTATGGTATTGTCAATGGGCCATCATTTGAGGGCTTAGCTCCTGGAATTGAGGACTCAACTCAGCTTAGCCTGTATGGCGGCTATGGCGGTTTACTTCTTGGAGGTACGCTATTTGCCAAGGAGATGCTACATATCAGTCTACCCCTTTTTCTCGGGGCAGGTAATTTGGAGGTTTCAGATGACGATTTTTTTCAGGGTATTGGTGATACCTCCTTTACTGTAGAGAGCTCTGTCTTCTTTGTGGTGGAACCCAGCCTACAATTGGAATTTAACATCACCAGTTACCTCCGAATTGCCGGAGGAGCCTCCTATCGCTGGGTCAGAGGGTTGGAACTCACGAATGTGACCGATGATCAGGTGACCGGGTTTTCCGGTATTCTTTCCGTACGGCTGGGCCGTTTTTGAACATTTCCCGTAACTTTAATATTGTTCTCCTAAACGAGTGAGTATGAAGTTTGGCGTTTCTCGATTCTTACTAGCGACCTTGTGTGTAATGATCGTCCACTTATCATCTGCACAAGAATATTTTGGAAAGTATGGTGCTGAGATTTCGGCTGACGGGGCCGAGCAAGTGACTTCCCTGGATTTGGAGTCCATGCAATCGAGCGATGCACCCATCAAGCTTGAAGGCGAAATTGAAAGCACGTGCGTGGTCAAGGGATGCTGGATGCGGATCAAAGACGCCGATGGTGGGTCGATGATGGTTCGTTTCAAAGATTACGGCTTCTTTGTCCCTACCGAAGGGGTGGAAGGCAAGCGAGCAATCTTCGAGGGTGAGCTTTTTAAGCAAGAGGTCTCTGTGGAAGAACTGCGACACTATGCCGAGGACGCTGGAAAGTCGAAGGAGGAAATCGCTGCAATCACCAAGCCTGTAGTGGAATACGCCTTTGTGGCAGATGGTGTAATCATTAAATAGTCACCCCTTCTCATCTAGGCTTCCGCCTAATCATCCAACAAGATTCCGTTAAAGCAATCGCTATGCTCAGATTTCTTTAGCTGAAGATTTTCATTTTCCAGTTAACGGCTGAAGATAAAATGATGATAATCGACTATCTTTAGATTATCCCGCGCTAACTACTAGAGCACAAGCCATTCAAAAACTGCTACGACCATACCTTGTTGGGTTACATATCCTACTATTTACCGGATGCCTATCACTAATCGGTTATGCGCAGAACATTGATCTGGACCGAATTGGGCAAACCCCTTTGTTACAGTACAATGGGGGTATTTCGGCCAACGCGGTCTTCTACGAGGGTCCAGCCAATCGCGAGTCGCTTACCTACTACTTTACCGGTAATCTCAATTTCAATATTGCTGGGACCTTCAATATCCCGCTGACTTTCACCTATTCCAATCAGGATTTTAATTTCCCCAGTCCCTTCCGTTTTAACCGATTGAGCTTGAGCCCTTCCTACCGGTGGGCCACCGCCCATATCGGGGACGTGACCATGACTTTTTCGCCCTATACCTTGAATGCTCATCAGTTCACGGGGGCAGGCGTCGAGTTGACGCCGGAGGGCCCATTTGAGATCAGCGCGCTCTATGGAAGGTTCCTCAAAGGCACCGAGTACAACCCTGAGGCACCCGATGCTTTGACCGCCTACAATCGCCTCGGATATGGGCTCAAGGCAGCATACCGTTTGGACGACTTTCAGGTCGGATTGATATTTTTCAAGGCCGGTGACGATGCGACTTCGCTACAAAATCCAATCCCAGTAGAGCTCGGACTGACACCAAAGGACAATGCTGTGGTCTCCTTGGAGTCTTCATTCACCCTATTCCAAAAGGCTCAGTTCCGCGTGGAGTACGCGGTATCGGGAGTGACCGAGGATCGCAACCTAACCGCGGAACGAAGTAGCCGAGGCCCGCTTTCTTTCTTGATGGATGAAAACATCAGCACGAATTATTACAATGCCTTCAACGTCACTACAGCCTATCCATTGGGTAGTGGTACCATAGGCTTGGGCTACGAACGGGTGGACCCAAACTATCGCACTTTCGGTGCCTATTTTTTCAACAATGATCTGGAAAACATTACTGCGAACTTGAGCCAGACCCTCTTCAAAAACAAGTTGAGCATCAATGTCAATGGCGGGCTACAGCACGATAATTTGGACAAGCAGAAGTCGGCGGAACTACAACGTTTAGTCGGGGCAGTCAACTTGAACTACACGGCTACGGACCGATTGAGCATGAATGGCTCCTATTCGAACTTCCGCTCTTTCACCAATATCAGAGACCCGTTTGATTTCATCAACCAGGTAGACCAATTCGAAAATGTCGATACCCTCAACTTTCGACAGATCACACAAAATGCGAATTTTGGATTGAACTATACCCTTAAGAATACCGAGAAGCAGCAGCATAGCACCAACCTCAACCTGGTGTATCAACAATCTGACAATGAACAGGAAGGGGAACTGATCGAGAATGGCGACAACGCATTCTACAATGGTTCTTTCGCTTACAGCGTCGCCTTCCCTAAGGAAGCATTCAACGTGGGCCTAGCACTGACTACCTCCTACAATACCATTGGTGCTACGGACAACAGCCTCATTTTGGGTCCTACATTGAGTTTGGGCAAGCAGCTTTTTCAAAATCAGGTGCGGGCGAATTTCTCAGGATCGTATAATACCTCCTACACCAATGGCGACCGACAAAGCGAGATCGTCAATCTTAGATTAGGATCGAGCTATGTTTGGCAAAAACGCCACAACTTCAGTCTCAATATTCTGTCTCTCTTTCGGTCCACCACCAATGGGAATAGCCAGGATTATACCGTGACGTTTGGGTACAGCTATGCCTTCAGCAGCGCAAAGCCCAGGCAAAGCCGATCGCAGGCAGGATCGGGACCAGCCCAGCGACGCAACCCTATCGGTTTCCGATACCGAAACAGTACGTACCGTGGGACCTTAGCTGAGGTCAGCGACCAACTTTCTAATGTACTCAATAGCCCGCTATTCGAACAGCAACCTGCATTTCGCCGGGCGGAGTTGCAAGTGTTGCTGCAGGAGCTGAAGAAAGAAAGAAGCAAGGCAGCCTACAAGGAAAATGCACTGGCGTTTCTAGAGGCTCTTTATCTCTACGAGGATTTCGAAGAGCTATACGACGAAATCCTTTGGAAGCAGATTTTGGAGCTTAGGGCAAAATTGCGCCAATCAACCGGTGCGGAGGCCGAAGTTGAAACGAAGTCTTGGATTTTGTCGGAGCTGTCAAAATACAATAGTCTGACTGAGGTAACCAGAGCCAGTGGGCGCTTGGACGTGTACAAGTCAGAAAGAAAAAATGAGGCGTTTCGAAGGCATACTGAGTGGGCACTGGCGAGTGAGATAGGGGCTTTTGTACGTCAGGACCTCTTGGCTTTTTATCAGTCTGAGGCGTCAAGGATCACAAGTAGAAAACAGGAAATCGAGGATGAGCGTGGTGATCAATAGCATTAAATGGCTTAGCCAATGGGCAAACTGCCTGGTATTCACGCTTTGCGTCGGAGTTTGTGGTACTCAACAGGATGCGATCGCCCAATCATTCCCAGTTCAGATCAACGCGCAGGTCATGCCTCCTGCTCCGATCTACCTGGGAGATTATGCGAATGCCAATACCAGCAATAGCCCCTTGCGAGTACAAGTCGTACTCAACGATCTCACGATCACCAACCGAGAAATACGGCTTCGGGCATCCATGGAGGGCAATGGGATCCGCATCCAAAGCAACGAATTCATTCCGGGGGTTGACCAGCTCTTCTTAGAAGGCGGGATCCCCCTCAACCTCACCAACCTCCAACTTGCGCCCTATTTTCAGTTTGAGAACATTACTGGAGTATCGGCGATGCAATATGGTGAGGCATTGCCCGAAGGGGTTTATCAGTTTTGTTTTGAGGTGATCGATGTGCTGTCGGGCAATCGACTGTCCGATCGTACCTGCGCGACAACCGTCATCTTTCAAAATGACCCACCATTTCTCGTCGCTCCCGCCAACCTTACCGCCATTGAAGAGCGAAACCCTCAAAATATCGTCTTCCAGTGGACCCCGAGACACATCAACAGCAGCAATGTCGAATACGAGCTGAGCTTGGTCGAATTGTGGGACAATGTCATCGACTATCAGGCGGCATTCTTGAGTTCACCACCCTTCTTCCAGGTCACCACGCGTGGTACCTCCTACCTCTACGGTCCTGCAGAGCCACTATTGCTCAAGGACAAAAAATATGCCTGGCGAGTGCAGGCCAAGGCCCTGCAAGGCAACGAAGAAATTGGCCTATTCAAAAACCAGGGATATAGCGAGATTTTTGTTTTTGGTCATACAGTGCAATGCGACTTCCCAACGGGAATCATTCACCAGGTCAAGGGCTCGACCAATGTAAACGTTTCTTGGACTGACTTCTCATCAGAACCTACGGAGTTTGTGGTCCGGTACCGCGAGCTAGGTAACCAAAACGAATGGTTTTTCAGTGAGACTTCAGGCACCACCTTGACCCTTTGGGAACTGCGGCCGGGGACCAACTATGAATACCAGGTGGCCAAGAGATGTGCCTTGGCAGAGAGCGGCTTTTCCCCGAGTAAGACCTTCACGACGCTCGTCATCAATGATCGGGAGAGTATTTACGACTGCGGAATTAGTCCTGAAATCGACATCGCGAGCCAGACACCATTACAGTCCTTAGAGGCGGGTGATCAATTCACTGCTGGGGACTTTCCAGTCACCGTATTGGAGGTCAATGGAGGCCAGGGCCGCTTCAATGGTAAGGGCTACGTGACCATTCCCTATCTGCGCAATGTGAAAGTGGCGGTAGAGTTTACCAACGTATTCGTCAATGATCAGCGCCAGTTGGCAGAAGGCCTTGTAGAGACCCTTTATGACCCTACCCTTTCGAGTATCATCGATCCTTTTGAGTGGGTGGATGACGTCGGTGATATCATTTACGGCGGCGATGTTACAATTTATCAGCCGGTCGACTTTGAGATCGAGGCGGTTGAGATCATCGAAGAGAATGGTGTAGACAAGATTCGGATCACTGGCACCGACGAGAATGGTAATCCGGCAGAGGTGGTTTACAACTACGATCCGGGTGACCGCTACCAGATTACAGGGGGTGACACGGTCTACAGTATAGACGAGGAGGGCAACCTATCCGAAGTTGGGGTCCAGGCGGAGGGTGGCCGGGCGACCGCCAATAACACGGCAGGAGTAGGCAGCGGTGGTAGTGGTACGTCTGATGACCCGTCGGTGGAGCAGATTGCCGACGAAGATGTCGTGATATCCTACGTGCCTGATCCTGACGCAAAGTTTGGGTTTGACCGGGTGGAAGGTGCTTTTGAGGAAGCGACTTATCCGAAAGTACAAAGGCAGGGAGGAGGGGAATTTTATCCCGTGCACAAGGCGGTCGGTACGGGGTCAACGGACCACTTTTTCGTCGATGTAGACATCAGGAAGCCAGACTTGGTGCTAGAAGATCTGATTTTCAAAACCATCAATGGTGTGGCGATTGAAACCGAGGTGGTGAGTTCCAATCGGCTACAGGTGACCGTGCGAGGGAGCAATGGTTATCGCAGTGAAGAAGCCATTGTGACCTACCAAACTGCTGCCGAAGATCAGGTAGTGGTATCCAGTTTCTTCATCCATCACCTCAAGCGACATCAGGCCAAAGTGCACCTGGTGGGTGTGAACAACGCTTCGGTACCTACTACTACATCCAGTTATTTGACAGAGCTCTATGCCAGTGCTGGCGCTGACTTACAGGTGGAGGCCACCGATGATTATAGTATCAATCGGTCAGATTGGGACCTTAATGGAGATGGTCAACTCAATTATGATGGGAGCGGCATATTGGCCAACCATCCGGACGAGTTCCGTGCGATTTACAATCACTTCAGACAAGCAGCAACGAACTATGCAGGAGACACTTATTATGTCTTTGTTATGGGTCCGGACATCCAGCCGGATGTAGCGCTGGGGGGCTTCATGCCCAAGGGTAGCCAGTTTGGATTTGTATTTGACGAGGCGGGTGAAGGCCTGGAGAACAAGGGCAATCTTCCTGAAGTCATCGCGCACGAGTTAGGCCATGGTATCTTCAACCTGCAGCATCCTTTTGACGATTTAGTCGAGGCTGGCCGTACCGACTGGCTGATGGATTACGGGGGTGGGGACCTACTCTCTATTGTCGACTGGGCGCAGATGGGCTTCGATGGGTTGCAGATCAACTGGTTCGACAAAGACGATGAGGGTGCCTACAGCAGCACCGACTATGCATCGAAAGTCATGCAACTATTTCGATGTGCCAATGCCAACGGTCTATCAAGAGCTTACCCTGGCTATTTCGGAGGCGGTGGCTCCTTTAGCTTGGGCACCCTGGATTTGGGTGATCGACGCCTCTCCGGAGTCCGAATCACGATCAAGCCAGAAGAGACGATTTTCGATCAGGTGGCTACTATAGGAAGGGAGCGCAAGTGGACCTATGATCCGTACCAGGGGAATCAGGTGCGGTGGGAGTATTTTCTCGATTACGGGGGCGTTGTATTCACTAGAGTCGGGGCGGAGAATGATGGGGCACTAGAGAGCGACCTTTTCAGACTCCAGTCTTATCTCTTCAACTATGACCTGGACGATGTCCGGGGAGACTTTGATGCAGTCAATCGTCGCATCCAAAACAAAACACGTCTAACGGACAGTGACATCCGCGATATCAAGAGCATTGCCAATTGCGCGGCCATACTGTTTGATGCGCCCACTCGGTTCAAAATCATCGCTGCCATTGCCCATAATACCTATTGGCTTCGGGAATATCGGGAAGATCTGCTCCTGGACTTGATGGCTACTGCCCCTGCCTCTAGCTACGACGCCCTGCTTCGATTCTTCCAGCAGGGGTTGGAAAGCCACCCAGAGAGTGGTCCGGAGACTTACCGCATCCTTTTTAGCGGAGTAAATGCCGGTAATAACCGCAACCGGCTGTTGGACGAACTCTTTCAATTCTGGTCCAACAGTTCTTACTACTCCGAATACCATAATGTCGACGGGGGCAACTATGACGTCAATAGACGAGATGAGGAGTTTTATCGAGAGTTCCGCAAGGAGATCGAACGCTTCATTTTCGGGACCCCAGCGCCTGATTGCCTGACCAATACGCAGGAAGTAACTGAAGCTTACAACCTACACGAGTGTCTGGAAGCCGCTACCGCCAGTGATCTGATGAATCTAGGTCTTGAGGATCGGAAGCATGCGATGAAAGTACTGCTAGAGTTTCCCTTCCGTCAACAAATTGACTCGGAGACCCCACTTGTTACCGGAGGCCCATCGCTCTTTCGTAAGAGTCTTTTTCGCCTGGTCAAGCTGATTCCCGATGGCCAGAAGGACGCCTTCATGTCCTTCCTCAAGGATGAGAAAGTGTATATCCAGGTTCAACTGTCGGGGCTACTGTACGAGAATACGGAAACGACCCGCATGACACCAGTCACTGCGCTTTGGCGGTACCTCGATGGGGATGCCCGCAAAGAGCTCTTGGAGGGGTTTGTTCGACTCAAAAGCGGTTCCACTAGTCTTCAAACAGAGCTCGCTGAGCTATCAAGGACTGCCGAAAGTCTTGATTTGGCCGCTTGGCGTTCCAAAGGTGTCGTCTTGTACAACTTTGATTATCGCAACATCCTTCGGCGCTTGTGGACCGCACTTCCCCTCACGTCTGATGACAAGTACTTCACGCTGTCTACCGATTTTAGCGAGAGGACTGGAGAGCCCCTGGTAGCGATCACGCAACTAGAATCCAATGGGTTCAGCTCGGAGACCATCGGAGAGGAACTGCCTTATGATCCATTCGGGACGATTCTCTTCGTCAATCAGTCCAAGCTTTCGCAGCTCACCAACTTCAACTATCAGGTCAACTCGACGGAGCGTATCATCGTGCCGGCTCCAGCTATTTTGGCCCATTATGCGGTTTCGCTAGGGGCGGAAAAGACCATGGATGACATCGTCCAGACCACAATTGATGTGGGTACCTTACTCATTCCGGGTGGTCAAATTACGGCGCTTGGCCGTGCGCTGCTGTATGCTGATCGGGTCAGCTCACTCGCCAGCATCGGTGCTACCTACACCAGTGATAGTGATGATGACCT
>JBCCXG010000043.1:0-16991 GCA_039191945.1 Bacteroidota bacterium | reverse complement strand
CGATTTGGGGCCCTCCGGGGTATGGCAACCCGAGTAGCTTCGCCCCTTTGTCAAAGGCCTCACCCACTGCATCATCGACGGTCTGCCCGATGACTTCGAGATCGTAGTAATCATTGACTTTGACGATCTGCGTATGACCACCGCTGATCGTCAAGGTCAATGACTACTACGATCTCGAAGTCATCGGGCAGACCGTCGATGATGCAGTGGGTGAGGCCTTTGACAAAGGGGCGAAGCTACTCGGGTTGCCATACCCTGGAGGGCCCCAAATCGATCGGCACGCGCTCAATGGAGACCCTAGCCGCTTCTCGTTCGCACAATCTGAGATGGATGGCCTCAACTACTCTTTCTCCGGGATCAAGACAAGCCTGCTTTACTTCCTGAGAAAGGAATTGACGAAAGACGCACAGTTCATTGAAAACAACCTCAATGACCTTTGTGCCAGCTACCAACAGGCGCTGGTCACCATGCTGTACAAAAAGCTGGAAAAGGCTGCAAAGGAAACCGGCTTACAACAAGTTGCACTAGCTGGAGGCGTAGCCGCCAATAGTGCCGTCAGGCAACGCCTGGAGGATAACATAGAGGCTAGAGGTTGGGAGGTGTTTATTCCTGCCTTTGAGTACTGCACGGACAATGCAGGGATGATCGCCATGACCGGTTACTACGACTTCCTCGAAGGCAGGTTAGATCCATTGACAGACAGTCCATTACCCAGGATGTCGATTTAGCATTTCCAGATGCATACGAACTACGCCCTCACCTAATTTCATCCAGTCTATGGGACTGTGGCCCACACGGTGTTTCTCGTTAGATGCTGCTTCCAGGGGAGGTGCACCGCAAATCATATTTTTGTTGCAGGACGCGGATCTTCCTTTATTTTCGGGTTGAATTTGTCGGACATGAAGAAGCTACTTGGTTACCTGGTCATCGGACTGATGATGACGAGCACTGTGCATGCGCAGCCTGCTTACTTTCCCAAAACATTGAACATGCGCGAACGCGCGGAGATTATTGACCAGTGGCTCGAGGAGCGAGTCGCTACGGTACTCCCCGGAATAATGCGCCGTACGGGTATCGACCTATGGGTATTGATCTCCAGGGAATACAACGAGGATCCTGTCCTGCGAACTTTTCTACCTTCCACCTGGCAGTCTGCCCGCCGTACCACCATGCTCGTCATCTATGACCCAGGAGAGGGAAAAGCGCTTGAGACTTACGCAATGGCCCGTTATGGCGTAGGCAACCTGTTCGCCAAGGCCTGGGACAAGGAACAACAACCGGATCAATGGAAGGCACTGGCCGATTTGATCCAACAGAAGAACCCACAAAAAATTGGTATCAACAAGTCTTCGGATTTCGCCCTGGCTGATGGACTCGTTGCCACCCACTACGACCAGCTCCTGGAGGCCCTCCCGGAATCGCTGGAAGGTCGCGTCGTAAGTGCAGAGGAGTTGGCTATTGGTTGGCTTGAGGCTCGAACGCCCGCGGAGATCGTGGTGTTTCGAAGTATCGTTCGAATGGCCCATCAGGTCATCGCCGAAGGCTTTTCAGAAAACGTCATCCAGCCTGGCATCACGACGACGGACGATGTCGTATGGTGGTACCGAGACCGGATTCGAGCTTTGGGGTTCACTGCATGGTTTCACCCCTCCGTGGCGATCCAACGTAAAGATCCTGAGTCCGTTGAGCATCAACGCACGTTCTCAGACCGCCCCGCCCAACAAGTAATACTTCCTGGAGACCTGCTCCACGTCGACTTTGGGATCACCTACCTCAGGCTCAACACGGACACCCAACAACACGCCTACGTACTAAAACCGGGGGAGACCGAGGCTCCCACCTTCTTGATTGAGGCCTTCCGCAAAGGCAATCAGGTCCAAGATCTATTGACGGATAACTTCAAAACTGGCCGTACTGGCAATGAAATCTTAAGCGCCACCTTATCCGATTGTGAACAAGCAGGATTGAAAGGTGTCATCTACACACACCCAATTGGTTTCCATGGACACGGAGCCGGACCTACCATTGGGCTTTGGGACCAACAGGGGGGTGTACCGGGAAAGGGGGACTATCCGCTATACGCTAATACGGCGTACTCTATAGAATTGAATACTGGAGTATATATCGACCAATGGGAGAAGGAAATTAGAATCATGCTGGAAGAAGATGCCTTCTTTGACGGGGAAAAGGTCTGGTATCTTGACGGCCGGCAAACCGCACTACTCACCATACCTCGAGCCCTGCCGCCTAACGAATAATCGTCAGCCAGCGGGGTCGGACCTTTTGGTCCGCACCGTAAATACGGCAATAATGGCCGAGAGGAAAGCCAATGATGCGGAAAATAAGGCAACAAGCCGGTAGACGTTGATAAACCCGTCGCGATAAATGACTGAGATCTCCGTCTGATCAGCCTGCGACAAACCCTCAGGTGCAGTGGCTTCTCCCAGTTTTCGGCCTTCCTCCAAGACCATTAGGACTTGCGCGCCAGTAAGGTCTAGCTCGGCTGCACGCCCACTGACATAAGATAGAAAAAGAGAAATGGCCAATACCCCCAATAGTGCGTTCATGAAAGAATTGGCCAGTCGAGTCACACTGTTATTCACACCGGAAGCCACGCCAGACTGGTTGTCCCCCACAGCGCTCATGACTCCTGTCGTCAGCGGAACGACTGTGATGGACATGCCTAATGCAAAAACCATAAAGCCCGGAAAGAAAGTGGTCCAGTAGTCGCCAGGCCCCCCGGTCATGCCCACATTGGCCAGCATCAAAAAGCCAATTCCAGTCAAGGTGGGGCCAACAACCAGAAAGTTCCTCGCCCCGTACCGGTCCGTTAGTCGCCCGGCAATGGGTGCGACGACCACCATCAAAAGCGAAAAGGGCAAGAAGGTGAGACCAGCTTGTAACTCCGTAAATCCTTGAATCTGGATCAGATTGAGCGACAAAAACAGCATCACACCACCTAATGCCGCATACAGGAAGAAAGAGAGGAGATTGATTCCTGAAAACGCACGATTGCGAAAAAGGCGAAGCGGCACCATGGCCCATGGCCTCGTGCTCTCTACCCAAAGAAAAACGAAGAACAATACAACGCCTACGCTAATACTGGCAAAGACGTAGGGATGCCAAAAAGTCCATTCTGGCATCTCCAAGAAACCAAAGTTGAGTGCCATCAAACTCACTGCCAGCAAAATGGCTCCCAACCAGTCTACTCGCGTCGCATTTGGGTCTTTACTCTCAGGCACCTTCCATTGAGAGACCAGCAACGCTGCGATGCCCAGCGGGATATTGATGAAAAAGATCAATCGCCATAATCCTATGCCCGCAAGCGCACCGCCCAATACAGGCCCACAGATCGTTACAATGGTAGTTACAGAAGACCAGGTACCGATGGCTTTACCCTTCTCCTCCTTACTGAAAGTTGCGGATATGATTGCCAAAGATCCGGGAATCATGAAGGCCCCTCCGATGCCCTGCAAAGTCCTGAAAATGATCAATTGCGTAATATCTTGTGAAAAACCACAGAGCAGAGAGCCGATGGTGAAGATGATTATCCCAACCTGAAAAACACGTACCCTGCCCAGACTATCCCCTAAACTGCCTCCCACAATGATAAGGGCTGCCAGCATGAGTAGGTAGCTATTGAGGACCCAAAATAGATCGCTTGCATTGGCACCCAGATCAGACTGCAGCGAGGGGAGTATGACATTGAGCGCCGTGCTATCGATGAATGCCATACTAGATGCAATGATAGTCGCAGCCAGTGTCCAGCGACCTGTTGGACAAGCTGCGGGAAAGCTATGTTGTGATGTGGTTTTAGACACAATAGATCTCTTTTATCTATGTACAGAACAAGGTAAAGAAGTCGAGACGATATGCCAATTGCTGCGATTTATCAATAGGAAAGTTGTCGACTGCATCCACCAAAAAGCAAAAAAAAGACCGATATCAACTATCGGCCTTCTATAAAATGTGATAAGTAGGTGAATTAGTCTTCCGGTACTCTCAGTAAGGAGCTGTAAAGCAGCTTACGGGCATTACCTTTTCTTAACTCTTGCTGTACATCAGAAATGATTCCCATCTTCACATCTACGTCCACCTTCATGGACATGGTGATCTGATCTCGCTCCACTTCTGACAACTTATCTTTTTCTTGATTCACAAACTGAATGATATCCTCTTTTGTAATGAACACATCGTTCGTTTGTATGCGTGGCTCTGCCCCGTAAATCGAGATATTCTTTGGCTCTCCGATGTAGATGTAGCTTACCAAGGACTTACGCTCGATCTTCGTCAGCTGTGTCGCCTTTGGGATCAACTGCTTGACGAGAATCTCCTGCTCTCTCAAAACTGTGGTCACCATAAAGAAGAACAACAGCATGAAGATGATATCAGGCAATGCTGCAGTTGGGATATCCTGCGATGTATTGGAATTCTTTTTGAATTTATTCGGCATAATCGAATTCTTTTAAATCAATCAATCAGGTTCCGCAATAGAGATCGCCTTAGGAATACCAAAGCGTGCTCTCTCGTACATAGCTTTTTGGATATCATCGTCTCGATCCAGCGTTAACCATTCTTCGACGGTAATGCCGGCGCGCTCAGCGTAGATTTCATTGTAAGCCGCTTGCACCGCATCCAAGACACCGATATAAAGATCATAGCTCGTACCTCGGTTAGCCTTGAAGGACACAATCGCGTTGCCGCTGGTAGGATCATCGGAAGATTCTGGGTTCCGACCGTTTTGTCCCACATAAGCCTTCATTGAAGCTGGCAAGGAATTATAGACTTCGACCCCTTCCGGGCTCGGATCCCCGAAGTTTAAGACAAACATCTTTACATCCTCGGTCAAGTCTTCGATGGGCTTCGTGTAGGGCTCGTTTTCTACCAAGAGCTTATCCTGAGAGTTTGCCAATATCTTGAAGATATTCCTCTCTTGCAGTTTAAGCTCTATCTCTTCCTGATTGGGATCCGGTGGCGGAGGCAATAGCATAGCGATACCCTTGTCATTGGCAATCGTAGTCGTCACCAAAAAGAATATCAATAGCAGGAATGCAATGTCCGCCATGGAGCCAGAACTTACCTCAGGGGCTTTTCTTCCTCCACCTCGTGCCATTATTTTAAGAATTTAGATATTTCAGTAAAAACAATTCCAGCAACTGCTGCGAATACGAAGAAGTACATAGTCAGGAGACCAGCTCCTACCATTTTACTGGTGGTCTCGGAGGCACCTTCGGAGCTGCCATCTGCTATCACGTAAGTAATGAGCAGAACAACAACTAAGATCCCCACACCGATACCAGATTTAACAAGTGACCGTGGGTCGCTGAATGATTGAATCAAAGGCATCACGATTGCCATGATTGCGCACAAGAAAATCAGCAAATACCCCGCATATAGTCCAAGATCAATTAATGACATATCCTATTTGGTTTAGGGTTGACTGAATTACTTAGCAGAAAGGTTGTGCTTCACCAGGATATCAACCAATGAAATGGAAGCATCTTCCATGCTGTTGACCAGGGAATCAATCTTGGAGATAAGATAATTGTAAAACAACTGCAGAATAACGGCAACAATCAGACCGCCAACCGTCGTCAAGAGTGCTACTTTGATACCATTTGCAACGAGTGTAGGAGAAACATCACCCGCCTCTGCGATCGCGTCGAATGCGTCGATCATACCAATTACCGTTCCCATGAAACCAAGCATCGGAGCCAGGGAGATGAAAAGTGAGATCCACACCATGCCTCGCTCGAGTTTACCCATTTCCACGGAGCCATAAGAAATGATGGACTTTTCTACCATTTCTATACCTTCTGACATCCTCATCAATCCCTGGATAAAGATAGAAGCAACAGGACCACGAGTGTTGCGGCAAACGTCCTTCGCAGCCTCTACACCACCGGAGTTCAAAGCGTCTTCAACGTTGGCTAGCAACTTCTTCACATTTGTCGTTGCCAAATTGAGTGTGATGATTCTCTCGATAGATATTGCCAGACCCAAAATCAAACAGATCAAAACGATGCCCATGAAACTAGGTCCACCGTCAATGAATTGCTTCTTAACGACCTGATGGAAACTGGGCTCAGCCTCGGCGACAACCTCCTCAACAAATTCGGGTGCCTCCTCTACGACTTCTTCAACAGCAGCTGCGGCGGAATCTACCATGGCCCCAGCTGAGTCTACTGCGTCCTCCACAGCGTCTTCTACGGCGTCTTGTGCATAGGTATTTACCGTAGTCATGGTAAAGAGACCCATTAGCATCAAAAGAGTTAGTAACTTTTTCATAATCTGTTTGGTAGTCTTTCGGTTAAGTTAAAGTAAAAGTTAAATATAAAATCTTGGTCAAAATACAACGCGCAGAGAGGAAGGGATTCGAACCCTCGATACCCCGATAAGGGTATACACACTTTCCAGGCGTGCGCCTTCAACCACTCGGCCACCTCTCTAAAAAAGGCCCTAAAGCGACCTCTAGGCCGACAAATAAATCAAGAAAAATGAGCTTATGCAAATTTTGAAATTAATTTAGGTATCCATCTCACCTCGCAGTGGAAGCTCCAACTTTCTCTTAATATCGACCGCATTACGCCCGTTTGCAAGCAAAAACATGAGTTTAGTAATTGCCGCTTCTGAGGTAATATCTCCGCCACTTACAACACCAATATCCATCAAGCGCTTACTCGCCGCGTACCTCCCAGGAATGACCTCTCCACCGCTACATTGGCTTACGTTGTAGACGACCACACCCCGATCAATGGTCTCCTTCAGCGCGTCGATAAACCAATCATAAGTCATGGTATTTCCGCTTCCAAAGGTCTCAAGGACGATCCCTTTCAATCCCTCCATCCCAAGGATGCACCGAAGCGCTTGCTCATTCAGTCCCGGAAATACTTTTAAGATTAGGACATTAGGCTCAAACTTGGCCCGCAACGTAAGTGTGTCAGATTTCTTCGTCTTGAGCAGATTGGGTTTGTTGTACTCAATGAAAATGCCGGACTTGGCGAGCTCGGGATAGTTGGCAGATTCAAAGGCGCCAAAAGTACTGGACCTGACCTTCTGCGAACGGTTGCCACGTAGAAGTACAAAGTTGAAATAGATTGTAACCTCTTGTACAATCGGGACCCCCGCCTCTTTTGCAGATGCAATTTGCAAAGCTGCCACCAAATTCTCTCGAGCATCTGATCGTAGCTCGCCGATCGGGATTTGTGCACCGGTCAATACGACAGGTTTTCTGAGACCCTCTAGCATGTAGCTCAGCGCAGAGGCTGTGTAGGCCATGGTGTCTGTTCCGTGGAGGATCACGAATCCATCGTACTGATCGTAATTCTCATGGATAATCGTCCCAAGGCTCTGCCAATCTTCGATCCGAATGCTTGAAGAATCCAGCAACACCGGAAAAGAGACCATCGTCATCTTCAGATGCATCTGGCTCAACTCCGGCACCTTTTGGAGAGCCGCATTGAAATTGAACGGCACCAGTGAACCTGACTCATCTTTGATCATACCGATGGTCCCTCCTGTATATATAAGGAGTATGGAGCCAGTAGCGTCCTTCTCCGACGTGCGCGTAACCGCGATCTTGTATTCGATGGCTTTACTCTTCTTGCCCAAGCTTAAAGAGATTAATGGCGTTTTGGGTGGTCATCTCATCAAGTGCCTTTACACCTAGTCCATCCAAATAAGCACTCACTTTCTCCGCGACCAATCGGACGTATGCGGGTTCATTGCGCTTGCCCCTGTGGGGTACGGGAGCGAGGTAAGGACTATCTGTCTCCAATAGCAAATGGTCTGGTGATAGGTGAGGAAGAACTCGATCCAGCCCTCCATTCTTGAAGGTAGCCACTCCCCCTATCCCAAGGAGAAAACCCATCTCCGTAATCTGCTGCGCTTGTCTCGAGTCGCCGGTAAAGCAATGAAAGACACCAGTAAGCCCGCTTGTCGCGAAAGGCTCTACTAGTGCGATGGTCTCATCAATGGACTCACGGCAGTGAATCACGACCGGCATTTCACGGGCCAAAGCCCATTCACATTGGATGTTGAAGGCTTCCTTTTGATGCGAAAAAAAAGTCTTGTCCCAGTAAAGGTCTGTTCCAATCTCACCCAAAGCGATAAATGGCCGGCGATTGAGCCATTCTTCCACCAGCGCCAGTTCCTCCTCAAAGTCTTCCTTTACCGAGCAAGGGTGAAGTCCCATCATACTGAAGCAAACATTGGGGTGCTCCTCCTCGACCTGTAGCATAGCATCAATGGACGAACGGTCAATATTCGGCAGCAGGATCTTCTCTACACCGAGGGTTTGTGCCGTACTGATGATGTCCTCTCGGTCTTCGTCAAACTGAGGTAGGTAGATGTGGGCGTGGGTATCAATCATGGGTCTACCGTATGGCGGCAAACTTAAACCCTTTGTCATGAAATCGCTCCAAAAACTGAGGAAGCACCTCTTGTACGATCGGCTGGAATTTGGAACTGTCATGAAAGACAATGATGTCTCCTGACCTAGCCTGCGCCAACTCCCTCAAACATCTTCCGGCAGTCATCTTAGGATCAAAATCTCCCGAGAGCAAGCTCCACATGACGATGCGGTAATCTTTGGCTAAAAGACGCATTTGGGGAAGGGTCATACGACCATAAGGAGGCCGATACAGTGGTCGTTGCGGCGTAAGAAAAGGTTGAAGGGCTCTCTGGCACATGGCTACGTCGCTGACATAATCGCGTACGCTTGTCTGCCAACCCGATACATGGTGCTGCGTGTGATTCCCCAACTGGTGTCCGCGCTCAACGACGGCCGTCACAACCTCCGGGTGCTCCAACACGCGGTCGCCTACCATGAAAAATGTGGCCTTTGCATCGAAACGATCTAGCCAGTCCAAGACCAGGGGAGTGGCCTCAGGGTCTGGGCCATCGTCAAAAGTCAGGTATAGGGTGCGGTCCTTCTTATCGCCGCTAAACAGCAAACCGGGAAAAAGTGCAGGCAATAAACCGGGTGTCCGGTGAGGGTACCACCTCATGAAGGACTAGGCTTCCCCACCGTTGTCCACCTGGCACGAGATCATGGTGATATCGTCGTGATAGGGTGTATCCTCACGAAAATCATCCAGGGCCTTAAAGACATGCTGGTGCACTTTGTTCAAATCCTCATGCCAGTGATCACTCAGAATTTGGACCAATCGCTCATCACCAAACTGCTCGTCCTCCTTGTTGAAGGCTTCCGTAAGGCCGTCCGTATAGGCAAAAAAGAGAAACTGCTGTAGATCCTCGACACGCACCTTGGACAAGAAAGGGAGTGGGTGAAACATGCCCAAAATCGTAGTGCCCTCCTCTAGCGTTTTTACACCTTGTCCGGTCAGTAGATACGAAGGATTGTGTCCACAATTGACGTATTCAAAAACGCGACTATTAAAATCGTACAAACCGATAAAGAAGGTAATGAAGTTTTCCCCATTGCTACTAGAGCAGGTGGAATGGTTCAACTCCACAATAATCTCTTCAAGATCCTCGGTCTTCCGCACGAGTGTCCGCAGAGAGGCCTGAAAATTGGACATTAAAAGGGCCGCGGGCACCCCTTTGCCTGAAACGTCCGCAATGCAAACGATGAACCGGTTGTCACCCAGTGAGATGTAATCGTAGTAGTCACCGCCGACATCCTGGTGGGGCAGGTATACCGCATCGATCTTTAGTCGGGTTGACTTCGGGAGCTGCTTAGGAAAGAGGAAATTCTGCACCTTCTTCGCAATTTCCAATTCCTTTCGGTAAGCCTCCTGCTTGAGTTGGCGTCGCGCCAGCTTCTTGTTCTCAATGGCTACGATGAGAATGTTGGTCAGGGCTCTTAAGAAGGTGATGTCTGTGTCCGGGTTGTATCCACCTATGAAGACGACCGCGAGCAGTTTGTCCTTGTGATGAACCGGAAAGACATGAGAAAATTCGTTGAAGGCATCCTCCTCTTCTATCTCGGTGATGTCAGCATAGGTCGTGTGCTTTTCCGGTAGCACTTCTTCAGACCAATTGACCTCCGAACCAAAGTGCACTTTGCAGTGCCATTCCTCGTCGTGCAAAAAAACAGCAAGCTTTCTCACCTGCAGGTCAGCTAGCAGCGTAAAACGGTAAATGCGATAAAGATCAGTCTCAGGCAAATTATTGTTGATGGCCTGAGTAATCTCCAGCAGGGCATTGAGCTCCAAATCCCTTATATCTCCGATTGCCGCCATGCTATTTACTCATTTCCATTGTGGGCAAGAAGCCCGTTCTTCGAAGCTAGGTAGAAATACTCATGGTACCTATCTCCAAGGTTGACAGGTGCGGCCGCATCCTCATCGACGCCTTCTAATACTCGAATCCAGCCCTTTTCGTACAGAGCCAGTAATGTAGGCACCAGTTCCTGCAAGTCCAGCAAGCACGCCTCCCTCAGTTGTTCGAACGAAAGCACAAAGTACAGCTCGTCCAAAACATCAAATTCATGATCACTCATGAGTAGCTTCTACCTTTCCAGGAATACCTTCCAAAAATAGACCCAAAACCCAACAACAATACATAAAAAGGGTAAACAAAGCTCACTACCGGCCAATAACGCTTACACTGTGAGATCTCAAGAAAGTGACTTGCCGCCAGGAGGTATCTACCCTCCGCAAGCCAGCGCAAAGCGATCAAGAGAACAACGGGTAACCAAGGCCACCAACCCGCCACGATGCCGTACACCATGAAGAAAATGGAGATGAAATCAATGAAGGCATAAACTGACGCCACTTTGAGCCAAAGACTCGAGTGGAGCCGCCACTTGCTCAACCAACGAAGACGCTGCTGAATAAACCCTCCTACCGTCACTTTAGGAGAGGTGCTCACTAACACGTCCTTTGATTTCATGAAGTGCACCTCCCCTGGGTATTGGTCGTGTATCTTTTGAAGAAGAAACTCATCATCGCCAGAGGGCACCGATTCATTACCGGTGTAGCCATTGACTGCGAGAAAGGCCCTCTTGGAATAGGCCATATTCGCCCCATTGCACGTGCTGGCATACCCCTTCTGGAGAGTAGCCGCTCCAAAAACGATCAGCGAGGAAAAGTCGAGGGCTTGATAGACATCGAAGAGCCGGTCCCCAACCATCCGAACAGGTCCTGATACCATCTTCGGCTCATGCTTATGAAAATACGCAGCGTAAGTCCGAACCCAAGAAGAGGGCACCCTACAATCTCCATCCGTACACAGTATCACTTCTCCTGTTGCGGATTCCACTCCGAGAGAAGCGGCAGCCTTTTTGCCGTAGGCATTGCCCAACGACACGTATCGCAAGTTGATGGTTGTCACACGAGCAAATTCTTTTACTAAAGAGATGGTCTGGTCTTCTGAGTGGTCATCCACAACAATCACCTCAAAGAGCTCGGTTTGATGATCCTGATGTGCCAAATCATCTAGGAGCGCCAGAATATTTTGTGCCTCATTGCGAACAGGCACTACAACCGAAATCTTAAGGTCCCCTAAAGAGGAAGGGCGAAATACATGGATGCGATTCCACACGCTAGTGAGCAGCACAAACACGATCACATGCA
Organism: Bacteroidota bacterium; assembly: GCA_039191945.1. Classification (GTDB taxonomy): domain Bacteria; phylum Bacteroidota; class Bacteroidia; order Cytophagales; family Cyclobacteriaceae; genus JAWPMT01. The sequence goes on along the minus strand of JBCCXG010000043.1, from coordinate 5,451 downwards.
CAACGGCGATACCTGCGATGACAATCATACGGACGATTTGAAGCGATAGACCAAAAGCGGCCAAACACCTATTAACGAAGGTAAGACAATATTTATGACCCATAAGGAGAAGCTGGCCATTAATAAAGGAGCAGCATTGGGTACGTAGGGAGAAAAGACAAAAACGATAGCCGCCTCACGGACGCCGAGGGCTCCAAGGAAAGAGGGGACAATGGAACGGAATAGGAACACGGCTCCGATACCAGTAACTACAACCACCGCAGGTACTTCGGGTGCGACCACAGTTAACAAAACAAAAAGCTGCAAGAAAAAAATAAGGTAGCGAGCTGTGGTGAGCAAAGCCAGCACACCGTGATCCTTCCAAGAGTAAAGCTTGTCCAAATAGATGAGACAGGCCCCGATGATGACCGCTACAACGAAGAGCGTCACTGTCCAAAACGAACGCATACTCCCGTACAGAGCAAGTAATGAGAGGCATCCAAAAAAGCCTGTCACCGCCAACGCATAGGTGCGACAAATCATGATGGCCTTTACGGAGGCTCGCGTCCGAGGGATCCCGAGCATGCGACCCATGAAGTCGCCTAGGCCAAAGGGAATCACCCAATTAAGTGCCAACCCTCTAAATACTGCCGCTGCCGCAAAAGCGCGTGAGGCGACAGCAATGGGTCGAATACATCGCTGCCATTTGATGATCTCCAAATACCAGTTGGCTGGAAGCAAAAGGCCCACCCACAGCAGAGCCAACTGATACCTGCGATCAACCAGCCAGTGAGCCAAACGCCAATCTGCCGGGGGCTCATCTACCAAGCGAACGTATATATAATAGAGACAGGCTGAGCTGACTGCCAGCTTTAGGACAAAGAGCAACCCGGATTTCCATCTAATGTGGTTTATTTGTGGCAGTGAGTACATCTGGCAAGGAAAAGATTATCCTAGGTTTGGATCCCGGTACTAATGTAATGGGTTACGGACTCATATCCATTCGTCAGTCCCAACTCGCTTTATTGCAGTTTGGTGTGATCCATTTAAGTAAGTACGAAGGTCATGAACTGAAGCTCAAGAAGATCTTTGACCGAGTGACTAACCTGATCGATGAGTACATGCCGGACGAAGTCGCTCTGGAGGCTCCGTTTTACGGTAAGAACGTACAATCCATGTTAAAATTGGGTCGTGCTCAGGGTGTAGCTATGGCTGCAGCTCTCTCACGGGAGATACCCATCAATGAATACGCGCCCAAAAGTGTCAAACAATCCGTAACAGGTAACGGCAACGCATCTAAAGAACAAGTAGCTGGTATGCTCAAGCATCTGATGAAATTCCAGGAGACGCCCAAGCTACTCGATGCGACTGATGCATTGGCGGTAGCTGTCTGTCACCACTTCCAAGGTGGGAGGGTCCAAGTCACCTCCAAAAGTTGGAAGGCCTTTCTCACCGCTAACCCTGGTCGGATCAAATGAAGCATCCCGAGATCCTCGTACTTCTATTTAGTTTCGGTTTCTTTCTAGGTTGCAGCCATAGTGGAAAGCATACATTTGAAGAGATCAACTGCTATCCTGACAACGAACTAGGAACGATCTACACATCTTGCACCAAGTTTGTCTATGAGGTCAAGTTTTGGGATCACGACTATGACTTGATTTCTGAGTCTCGTGCGCAGCTGTTCATTACCGGCCTTGTGAACACCGCTATGAATGGTCAGCGCCAAGTGGAAGGCATCTATCAGTACGAGTACTTCGAATCCGATATCAATCGAGTGGCTCCTTTCAATATCAACAAGACGATGGAGGATACCAGTTGGGTGGATCGAGCAACTCAAGCCCTAATGGAAACCCCAGCCGATGTTTGGATCACGCCATTCCGCCACAATCAATTCAAGTTTACCCAAGTAAGTCCTTATCCCTCTGTGAACCTGCCATTAGAGTTGGGCAAACAGTGGACAAGTAACTTGGTGATGTATGATGGCTGGGGAGACTGGGACAACCAGCAGCTCATCAGCAACTACCAGGTAATCGGTCAGGAGGCACTTGACCTACCCTTTGAAACCCTGGCCGGCACCTGGCACGTAAAGGCAACCGTCAGTACCAACCTGGGTGTAAACGAACTGGACTTTTGGTTTCACGAGAGCTATGGTTTCGTGAAGATGATCTACCGCAACTACGGCGGGCAGCTCTTACAATTCGAACTGACGGAAGTCGCCACTTAGTGGAATTAATTTGACGAGAGTCCCTGCTCGTGTCCGAGGAAAGTCTTTACCTTTGAAATACTCTGCATGCAGAGTAAATTTCAGATCTATGTACGATAAACTACTCTCACCCCTTGATCTCGGCTTCACCACACTAAAGAATCGCGTACTTATGGGCTCCATGCACACGATGCTGGAGGAGGCACCCAATGGATTCGAGCGCGCCGCCGCCTTTTATGCTGAACGTGCCCGCGGCCAGGTGGGCCTGATCGTCACGGGTGGTATCGCTCCCAACAAAGAAGGCTGGGTCGGCCCCCACTCCGCCAAGCTTTCCACTGAAGAAGAAATTGCACCACATCAGTTGATCACCAAGGCCGTACATGATGAAGGTGGAAAGATCTGCATGCAAATCCTCCATAGCGGCCGCTATGGCTACCACGTGCACAATGTGGCACCCTCGCCCATCCAAGCACCTATTAACCCGATGAAGCCCAGGGAGCTCACTACGGAAGATGTCGGAAGGACGATCGATGACTTTGCAAACTGTGCGAAACTTGCCCAGCGAGCTGGTTATGATGGCGTAGAGGTAATGGGCTCTGAGGGCTACCTCATCAACCAGTTCATTGTAAAACGTACTAATCATCGTGAGGATGAGTGGGGAGGACCTTATGAAAACCGAATGCGCTTCCCTGTGGAAATTGTTAAGGCCATTCGAGGGGCAGTGGGATCAGATTTTATCATCATCTATCGGCTCTCCATGCTGGACCTTGTCGAGGGCGGTAGTACATGGGACGAAGTCGTTCTACTGGCCAAAGCATTGGAGCAGGCCGGAGTGACCATCATCAATACTGGGATAGGATGGCACGAGGCGAGAATTCCAACGATCGCCACGGTGGTACCAAGAGGTGGGTTTGCCTGGGTAACAAAGCGGCTAATGGGCGAGGTGTCAGTCCCACTCATCACCACCAATCGCATCAACATGCCGGACATTGCCGAAGAAATTTTACAAGATGGCAACGCGGATATGGTCTCCATGGCTCGTCCGTTCCTAGCCGATGCAGATATTGTGAAAAAGGCCATCGAGCAGCGACCTGATGAAATCAATACCTGTATCGCCTGCAATCAGGCGTGCTTGGACCATACCTTTCAAATTCAGATCAGTTCGTGCCTGGTCAATCCCAGAGCCTGCCATGAGACGCTGCTGAACTTCCCGCCCACCCAGCAATCGAAAAAACTGGCAGTAGTAGGCGCAGGTCCAGCCGGACTTGCTGCGGCTACCATTGCGGCCGAGCGCGGTCATCAGGTAGACCTGTTCGAAGCTGAGGATGAGATTGGTGGCCAATTCAATATGGCCAAAGTGATCCCGGGCAAGGAAGAATACGCCGAGACCATTAGATACTATCAAGCCATGATCGACAAGCACGGGGTCAACCTGTACCTATCGACCCGCGTCGATCTCGAAAGGCTCACAGAGGGAGGTTATGATGAAGTCATCATCTGCACGGGTGTGACACCTCGGGAAGTGAACTTTCCTGGTGCTGACCATCCCAAAGTCTTGAACTATGCGGATGTTTTGTACCATGGTAAAGAGGTCGGAGAGAAGGTTGCGATTGTGGGTGCGGGGGGAATTGGTTTTGATATGGCGGAATATCTGTCGCACGATGGCACTCCACCTAGCCTAGATGTGGAAGCCTTTATGAAAGAGTGGGGAGTGGACATGCAGTACCAGATAGGTGGCGCGAATACGATACCTCAGCCTTCACCCTCGCCAAGAAAAATATACTTACTGAAGCGCTCTGCGGGAAAACACGGAAAAGGTCTTGGAAAGACGACAGGTTGGATCCATCGCGCCAGCCTCAAGATGAAAGAAGTCCAGATGTTGACCGTCGTCAATTATGAAAAAGTGGACGATGAAGGGCTTCATGTCATCGTCAATGATCAGCCGATGGTGTTGGATGTGGATCATGTAGTAGTATGTGCTGGACAGGAACCGCTGCGAGACTTGTACGAGGGGCTAGTCTCCGCAGGCGTAACTTCACACTTGATCGGTGGGGCAAAGGAGGCTGCGGAATTGGATGCGAAGCGAGCGGTCAAGGAAGCCTCAGAACTAGTCGCTACGCTGTAGGCGTGTACAAATACCTACGCTAGAAGGGCTGCAAAGCGTGGCTTAACGCAGGAGACACTAACTTTCCGCACATACGTTTTCTACGATTTATTTGCTTTAAGCAGATATTGTGCTGACATTTGTTATTCCCCGACCCTCTAACCATGAAGACAACACTACTTTTCCTCTTTGCGGGTTGTATCACGTTTACTTCTTTATTGGCTGCAACGGTCGATCAATGTGGAGGCGGTATAGTTGATGCGGATGCAGGGGACGGCATAGCATACAGCGATGTATGTGGAGAGACAAATGCTTTCATCAACACCGTCAATGGTAACATCACCGTATCAGGTACCGGGGAGCTCAACATCAATGCTGACATCGGGACCGTCAACGGGGCCATTGAGGCCAACAATACAGCCATCATTCGCATGTTTGGAAATGTCTCTACCATAGGTGGTGACATCAACCTGGCGAGCGGCACATTTCTTCTTCTGGACGGAGAAGTATTTATCATGAGCGGCAACATCAACGTGGCTGCTGGTGCGTCCCTGATCATTACCGGGAGCATACTTAACATGAATGGCACGATCAACGTCGACGGCGAGCTCGAAATCGACGGATCGGTCACTTCAACAGGCACTATCGATATCACTGGGAGCGGAACAACCACCATCGACGGAGGAACGATAGAAAGCACCGGAGGCGGGGTAACTATTGGGCCAGATGCCACGGTGGAAATGACCAATGGAAGCACCATAGAAACAGATGACGGTGTAGACAACGAGGGTACCATCACCTCTGATGGTGATGGAAATACGATCGATGGAGGGGTCAGCGGAGGTGATTTGCCCCCGGGATTTGAGGACTGTGAAAACCCAGCACCCGGTGATCCTCCCTGTATGGACAACGCGGTACTACCCGTAGAGTGGGTTTACTTCAACGCAATAGAGGAGGGACAAAGTGCGGCGCTGAGTTGGCAAACGGCCAGCGAGCTCAACAACGATCGATTCGAAATACAAAAGTCGCTAGATGGTCAGACCTTTGCTACCATCGCGGAAGTCATGGGGCAGGGGACGACTAGCGAGACCGTCAATTACAGTTTTGTGGACTTCGACTTCAGGCAAGACAGTTATTACCGCTTGAAGCAGGTAGACTTTGATGG
>JBCCXG010000042.1:0-17032 GCA_039191945.1 Bacteroidota bacterium | reverse complement strand
GTGTCAGGTGACCTTTCCGAATTGGTATTAATTGATTCAGTTCTGGTTACAGGAGGTGGTTTCACGTATTTCGATGACGGCTCTTTTAATGGAGAAACCCTTGACGAAGATACCGAATATTGTTATTTCGTTACGGCTTTTGGTGCTTATGATAATAGCCCTTTGATACCGGAGCCTTTGATCAATCGGTCCCAGATCCTTTGCGCTCAGCCTAGAGATGTTGTGCCCCCATGTACCCCTTTGGCTTTGAGTTTGGGAGAATTTAATTGTGAAGACGATTTGGCCCAGCAGACCTGCGCCTTCGACGACTACGAAAATACACTCGAGTGGGAGGTCGATCCAAGTCCCAATTGTGATGAAGATATCGAGAGTTTCAACGTATACTTCTCCCTGACTGGCGCCGAAGATGAATATGAGCTGATTGGGAATACGGTCGACAATTTCTTCGTCCACTCAGGGTTGACGGGGTACAAAGGATGTTATCGCATATCGGCAGTCGATAGATCTAGCAACGAAAGCGACCTGACCGAACCGGTCTGCGCTGACAACTGTCCCAATTACCAACTACCCAATGTCTTTACCCCTAACAACGATGGGGTGAATGATGTCTTTACTCCGCTATTCAGTAATCCTGCCGATCCGATCATGGATTTTGACAATGCGAATTGTCCAAGGTTTGTGAGGGAGGTGGTCCTTACGATCTTCGACAGAAGCGGCAAAAATGTCTTTAACTATAACTCCAATGATTCCGAATCTGGTATTCTGATCAATTGGAACGGAAAGACCAATAACGGAACCGATTTGCCCTCAGGATTGTATTTCTATTCCGCGGATGTAGAGTTCGATGTATTGGCCTCTTCCGACAATAAACAGGAGTTGAGTGGATGGGTTCAGATCCTCAGATAGAATCACCAAAGGAATCGATTGTCCTGTTTGACGGGATTTGTAATCTATGTAATGCATCGGTCAATTTTATCATAGACCGAGATCCCCAACAGCACTTCAGATTCGCTTCACTACAGCAGGCGGGAGAAATAGATGGGCTTAAGGCCCTAGATGCTGAGGCCCAAGAGCTCTCGAGCATCATGCTACTTGATCGCGGTAGGGTTTACAAGAAGAGCACTGCGGCCCTTCGTATCGCCCGAGGGCTTTCAGGTGGGTGGCCACTGTGCTACGCTTTGATCATTATTCCCTCGTTCATCAGAGACGGGATCTATGAGTGGATTGCTCGAAACAGATACCGGTGGTTTGGGCAACAAGAAACATGTCGCTTGCCCGAGCCGCACCTTAAGGACCGTTTCCTGGCCTAGCTTTTCTCACTCCGTGTAATTTCGGTTTGACCAAAGCCTGCTTGATATTGACAATCATGTTTGCATAGCTTTGCCGACTAAAATCGATTAGGCACAATTCATGAAAGTGTTCGTTTTTCCCGGCCAAGGGGCCCAATTTCCCGGAATGGGCAAGGATCTCTACGAGTCCAGCACCCAAGCAGCCGATATGTTCAACCAGGCCAATGATATCCTGGGCTTTGACATCGTGAAGATCATGTTTGAAGGAACTGATGAAGAGCTCAAGCAGACGAAGGTGACGCAACCCGCAATCTTTTTACATAGCGTGATCAATGCCCTGGTCAAAGAGGGTTTTGATCCTGAGATGACCGCAGGGCACTCCTTAGGTGAGTTTTCCGCGCTCGTAGCTGCGGGTGCTTTGTCCTTTGAGGATGGGTTGCGGTTGGTTTCAAAGCGTGCCATGGCCATGCAGCGGGCATGTGAGGTGCAGCCCTCCACGATGGCGGCGGTCCTAGGGCTTGCGGATGAGGTAGTGGAGGAGGTCTGTGCCGCTGTGGAAGGTGTCGTGGTCCCTGCCAATTACAACTGCCCCGGCCAATTGGTTATTTCTGGGGATGTCTCGGCCGTCGAGACCGCGTGCGAGAAACTGAAGGAAGCGGGTGCCAGACGAGCGCTTCTCTTACCGGTGGGAGGAGCATTTCATTCTCCACTGATGGAGCCAGCTCGCGAAGAACTTGCCACGGCTATCGAGGAGACAAATATCGGGAAGCCCAGATGCAGGGTGTATCAAAATGTAGATGCGACCGGTCATGATGACCCTTCGCTGATCAAGGGGAATTTGGTCTCACAACTAACTGCACCCGTTCGTTGGACGCAGAGCGTACAGCAGATGATATCCGACGGAGCTTCGGAGTTCGTAGAATCTGGCCCGGGAAAGGTGTTGCAAGGGCTGGTCAAGAAAATCGACAGATCGATGACCGTAAGTAGCTTTTAAATGAAATTGCTGAGAAGAAATTTTTTCTGGCTTTCCCTTTTCCTTGCGGTGAGCGTGGTTTCATTGCCCGCCTGCAGAAAGGGCCCCTCGAAAACTTACAAGGGGAAGATCAAGAAAGGTAAACCCATTCCCTGCCCCGTAAAAGATTGCTGAATGAATCGAATTGTGATCGCAATTGACGGATACTCGGGATGTGGCAAGAGCTCAACGGCCAAAGCCCTGGCGCGAAGATTTGGCTACAAGTACATTGACTCCGGGGCGATGTACCGAGGTGTGACGCATTTGCTGTTAGAGGATGGTGTAGACCTGGAGGACTTGCATGCCGTCGAAAAAAAACTCGAGTCGCTGTCCTTGGATTTTCAGATTTTGGAAGATGGTAGTTGTCACCTTTTTGAGAAAAAGACGGATCTGGAGCCCTTTCTCAGAACAATGCAGGTGAATCGAAATGTTAGTAAGGTGAGTGCTATTGCGTCGGTGCGAGAGAAGCTGGTCGCACAGCAACAGCAGTTTGGTACTGAAAAAGGAATAGTAATGGATGGGAGAGATATTGGAACAGTAGTTTTCCCTCACGCTGAGCTGAAGCTATTTCTGACCGCCGACGTCGGAATAAGGGCAGCCAGAAGACAAAAGCAGTTGATGGAGAGCGGCTTAGAGGTGTCACTGGAGGAGATAATTGATAATTTTAAAGAAAGAGACCGAATTGATACCTCCCGTGAGGTGAGTCCATTAACTAAAGCAAGCGACGCAATTGAAATTGACACGTCGCACATTACTTTTGAAGACCAGGTAGACAAAATTGTAGAATTGGCAGAGAACGCGTTACATGAAGGTTGAAATAGATAGTAATTCTGGCTACTGCTTCGGCGTCGAGTTTGCCATACAAATGGCCGAAGATGAAATGGCCACTGGCAATAAGCTGTACTGCCTTGGCGACATCGTGCACAATAGGATGGAGGTGGAACGCCTTCATAATAAGGGGTTGCGGGTAATCGATCGGGACGACCTTGTGGACATCAAGGATTCAAAAGTGTTGATCAGGGCACATGGGGAGCCGCCTGAGACTTATCGTTTGGCGCTCGAAAATAACCTGGAACTCATCGATGCCTCTTGCCCGGTCGTTTTGAAACTGCAAAATCGGGTGAAGCATGCCTATGATCTGGCAGCAGAGAAAAAAGGCCAAATCGTTATCTATGGCAAGCCTGGCCATGCTGAAGTCATCGGGCTGACTGGGCAGACGGACGATGAGGCGATCATCGTTTTCGACGAAGAAGACCTGGATAAGATTGACTTCTCTAAGCCAATCGTCTTGTTCAGTCAGACGACCAAGAGTACAAAAGGCTTTTATCATTTGAAATCCCTCATTGCTGAGCGGATAAAGGAAGCGAAGGGCGAGCTGCTGGATGGTGACTTTCAAGCAAATGATAGTATTTGCAGGCAAGTGTCGAATCGTGAGCCCCAGATGGAGCGCTTCTCACAAAAACATGATGTCATACTGTTCGTAGCGGGTCGAAAGAGCTCCAATGGTAAAGCGCTCTATGGCGTCTGCAAGCAGTTCAATGAGCGCAGCTACTTTATTGAAAGTGAACAAGATTTGGACTTCGATTGGATCGAATCCGCTGGGAGTGTAGGGATATGTGGTGCCACCTCTACACCGAGGTGGTTAATGGAGCAAGTAGCTCAACACATCAAGGCGAACGTTCACAGTGTGGAAATGGCATAAGAAAGTGCGTTTTAACACGTTGAAAGGGGTTTTTTACGAAGTGAACTATGTCTCCCTTTTGAACAATTTTTAGTTACTTTTGCTTCCGTTAAAAAGAAAATACTAATCCCTCACATGTCGCAGACTATTAAGCTGAAAAAGGGCTTTGATATAAAAATAGCAGGTGCCGCCGGGAAGAGGATGCTCGATTTTGATCAACCCGAGACCTTCGCCATAAAACCAACAGATTTTCATGGATTGGCGCGTGCCAAAGTGATCCCAAAAGTGGGGGACAATGTGAAAGCAGGCACACCCGTGGCTTACGACAAGGCGCTGGAGTCCGTTATGCTCTGTGCGCCTGTAAGTGGTGAAATTGTCGACATCGTACGAGGGGAGAAGAGAAAGGTTTTGGAAGTCCGAATTCTCGCGGATAAGGAGATCGAGTACGAGTCTTTCCCAAGTTACTCTGTATCCGACTTGTCTGGGATATCCAGTGAGGATATTGTCGGGCAAATGTGCAAGAGTGGGGTTTGGGCAAGTATCATCCAGCGACCCTACGGGGTAATGGCAGATCCGGCGACTCAGCCGAAGGCGATATTCATTTCCGCCTTCGATTCCAATCCATTGGCACCGGACTATGATTTCATGCTGGATGGTGATCAATCTTACTTCCAGGCCGGTATCCAAATTTTGAAAAAGCTTACCTCTGGTGTAGTCCATCTCAATATTGACATGGACGCTGAGGTCTCAAAGCTTTTCACCTCAGTGGAAGGTGTGCAGATCAATAAGTTCAAAGGGCCACACCCGGCTGGAAATGTTGGTGTGCAAATTCATCACCTGGATCCTATTAATAAAGGAGAAGTTGCGTGGACCATCTCTCCCTATGGAGTGATCCAGGTAGGCAAGCTATTTTTAGAGGGAAAGTACGATGCCAGCAAGACGATAGCGGTTACGGGGTCTTCCATGGAGGAGACTGGCTATGTCAAGACATACGTTGGCGCGCAGGTAGGAAAATTTATCGAGGGAAGGACCAACGAGGAGCATGTTCGGGTCATTTCCGGGAACGTGCTTACCGGGGAAAGTGTGGGGAAGGAAGGTTATCTGGGATTTTTTGATAGCCAATTAACCATTATTCCCGAAGGAGACGAGGAAGAGTTCCTGGGTTGGATCTTGCCCACGACCAGTAAATTGAGTTTCCACCGATCCTTTGGGCTGCTCTCTTTTCTTAACGGCAGCAAGGAGTTCAAGGTAGATACAAACACACACGGAGAACAAAGAGGTTTTGTCATGTCGGGAGCTTTTGAGCAGGTAATGCCCATGGATGTACTCCCCACTTATTTGTTCAAAGCAATATTGGCCAATGACTATGACGAGATCGAGGCATTGGGGATCTATGAGTTAATCGAAGAAGATGTGGCGCTTTGTGAGTTTATCGATGTTTCGAAAAACGATCTGCAGGCGATCTTGAGGGAAGGGATTGAACTAATTAGAAATAGCTAGTATGAAGTTTTTGCAAAACGCGTTTGACAGTGTCAAGCCAAATTTTGAGAAAGGTGGGAAGTGGGAGAAGTACTACACGCTTTACGAGGGGCACCGGACGATATTCTTTCGTCCAGATTTAGTGACCAATAAGACGGGAGTACAAATCAGAGATGCAGGAGATCTAAAGCGAATGATGATGACGGTCATCATCGCGATGATACCGTGCTTGATCTTCGGGATGTGGAATACGGGCCACCAGCACTACTTGGCCACGGGTGTAGCTGATGCCACTCTCCTTGATAAGTTCTTGATCGGAGCGTGGAAAGTCATACCGATTGTGATCGTTTCTTATGCCGTCGGATTGAGCGTAGAATTTACTTTCTGTGTGATACGTAACCACCCGATTGAGGAAGGTTACCTGGTCACAGGCATGCTTATCCCTTTGGTGATGCCAGCGACCATCCCGCTATGGCAGGTTGCTTTGGCCACGGTTTTTGCAGTGATCATCGGCAAAGAGGTTTTCGGAGGCACCGGGATGAATATCCTCAATGTCGCCTTGACAGCCAGGGCCTTCTTATATTTCGCCTATCCTTCGCAGATATCGGGAGATGTGTGGACATACTTGGGCAGCGCAGACGCAGTAGATGGTTTCTCAGGAGCCACGGTCCTTGCCTACGGTGCGCAAGCAGCCGCCAACGGCACGGAAATGATGCAATTGACAGCAGGTCATTGGGCGGCAGGTATGTTTGATTTTGGCAATATGTTCTTGGGAGCCATCCCGGGGAGTATCGGTGAGACGTCTACGCTCTTGTGTTTGCTGGGTGCCGCGATACTCGTGGGTACTGGCGTTGGAAGTTGGAAAATTATCGTTTCTACTTTCGCGGGAGCTTATGCGATGGGCTTACTTTTCAATGCGGTTGCAGTGAATTCATTTATGGCTATGCCCGCGCATTATCATCTCGTGATAGGAGGTCTAGCTTTTGGTGCTGTCTTTATGGCAACCGATCCAGTGTCGGCTTCACAGACAGAAAAAGGAAAGTGGATCTATGGGTTTTTGATTGGTGTGATCACAGTTCTTATCCGTGTGGTCAATCCAGCTTACCCTGAAGGCATCATGTTGGCGATCCTCTTCATGAACGTTTTCGCCCCACTGATTGATTACTTTGTAGTAGAAGGAAACAAAAAACGCAGATTACAACGTGCAGCAGTCTAATACATACGTCATTATTTTTTCCGCCATACTGACTATCGTTCTTGGCGGGTTGCTATCGGTCACATCAGTCGTGCTCAAGCCCAGGCAGGACAAGCAAGTGGAGCTCGATACAAAAAAGAAGATCCTCGGAGCGGTGATGGATGTTTCCGCCATCGAAGAACCTGATGCGATTCTGGCGCTTTATAAAGAGCGCATCTCCTCCATGGTTGTGGATTATCAGGGTAACCAGCTCTTGGTCGATGCGAAAGGAGACAGCCTGGTGGCAGAAGAAATAAATATCCAGAAGAATTACAAGGTCGATCCGAAGGAGCGGATGTATCCTGTTTTTATGTTTAAAAATGAACAGGGTGAGGTCGATGGCTATGTTTTCCCCACGTTTGGGGCGGGTCTCTGGGACTGGATCTCCAGCTTTGTAGCTTTGGAGAAAGACCTGAATACAATCAAAGGGATCGCCTTTGATCACAAACAAGAAACACCGGGTTTGGGAGCGCGCATCACGGACGCGGTGGTTCAGGATAGATTTAAGGGAACGAAAATATTTGAAGACGGCCAATTGGTTTCCGTCCGAATGTTGAAAGGCGAGGGCAATAGCGGTCTCGGCGATCACCAGGTAGATGGCTTGTCTGGGGCCACCATGACCGCCAATGGCGTCAATGATATGTTGTCGCACTACTTTGAGTGTTACATGCCTTTTATCGATAAAATCAAAGCCTCAGGGAAAGTAGCCTTAGCCAATTGATCACAGTACAAAATTCGTAACAATGAGCACAGAGACTTTAGAGCTAGAGAAAGAAGCGGTCGTCAAAGAGCCGGCGGAGCCGTTATTGTCGAAGAGACGGAAGAAGTTTGTTACAGACCCGCTCAATGAGGACAATCCTATCACCGTTCAGGTACTGGGGATCTGTTCGGCATTGGCTGTGACGGTCAAAATACAGCCTACGTTCGTGATGGCCGTGGCTGTTGTATTTGTGATTGTGTTTGCGAACCTGATCATTTCATTGCTGAGAAACTTAATCCCCAACCGAGTACGGATCATCGTGCAGCTGGCAGTGATCGCTACGCTCGTGACCTTGGTCAGTGAGTTTTTGAAAGCCTACTCCTACGATATGTATAAGATCCTCGGTGCTTACGTAGGACTAATCATTACGAATTGTATCGTGATGGGTCGTTTGGAAGCATTTGCGATGGGCAACAAACCCTACGACGCGATCCTAGATGGTTTTGGTAGTGGTTTTGGTTATGCTTGGATCATCCTTGTCGTAGCATTTTTCCGCGAGTTATTGGGCTCAGGTTCCATTTGGGACTTTAAAGTATTTGAAGCGATTGGTTGGGCAAGTTTTCCGACTAATGGTCTGATGGTGGATTCAATTGGAGCCTTCATAATTTTGGGTATTTTGATCTGGATCCAAAGAAGTAGAACCGGTTACGTCGAAGAGCACTAAGCATCATGGATATAGTCAACATTGCGCTAAAAGCAGTATTTATTGAGAACATGGTATTTGCCTACTTCTTGGGCATGTGCTCATTTCTCGCCGTATCAAAGAAAGTGAAGACGGCCATCGGTCTAGGAGCTGCGGTTGTTTTCGTACTGACCATCACTGTGCCCTTGAATTGGCTCTTACAAGAGACCGTGCTCAAAGAAGGTGCGTTAGCGTGGCTCGGGCCACAGTTCGCCACGACTGATTTGACCTTCTTACAGTTCATCATCTTCATCGCCGTCATCGCTGCGATGGTGCAGTTGGTGGAAATGGTAATAGAGAAGGTATCCCCAGCACTCTATGGGTCATTGGGTATCTTTTTGCCTCTGATCGCTGTAAACTGTGCGATTTTGGGTTCATCACTATTTATGGTACAAAGGGACTACACCGTGGCTGAAGCGACGGCTTTTGGCTTTGGTTCCGGTTTTGGCTTCTTCCTCGCGATCGTCGCGTTGGCAGCCATCCGAGAGAAGTTGAAGTATTCGAATGTTCCCAAGGGTCTCAGGGGTTTAGGTCTTACGATGTTGATCACTGGATTGATGGGGATTGCCTTCAAGTCCTTCATTGGTATTGCCCTCTAAGTAGGAAAAGACATTCTGTGCAAAGCCTTCCAGTACTTGGGAGGCTTTTTTTATTTGTGACGCCCCACCGCGCTTTCCTTGCAACTCCTGGGCTCTAAAGTATAGCCAGTACTAAGCGGGTCTGCCGCCTTTCTGGTGAGAACAGTGCTTTGATCGGTCATATCTTCTTACTCTGGGGAGAGATAGGTAATGGCATTCTTTGACAAAAGCATTAATTCAATTGTGAGATTGGGAACATCCCGCCATTTCATTGCGTATTCACTATTTCTTTCGAAATAATTTGGGCTTGTGGAAAACTTGCCCAAAATTTGAGGAAGAAGCAATTCAATTGGATCGCACTTACAACATATCGCTCTCCTTGCCGCTCAGGCGTTTCAGGTGCTCCTCTTTCCCAAGGCGTTAGCCTCGTCATAATATCTTATACTGCCCACGCGGCGGTTGTGCTTCGCCCTCAGAGTTTTACTTCCTTTTCATTTCACTAAAGACACATTATAATGGAGCAGTTGGTTGTTTTAACCGCTACATCCGAGCATATCAGGTACTCCCAGGAGATTGCGGATCTCATTGCGGATAGTGCCAAAAAGCGTGGCACGGGCATTGCCAAACGCACACCTGAGTACATCGAGTCAAAAATTGAGAAAGGCCAGGCGGTGATTGCCTTGTCCAAAAGTGGAGAATTGGCGGGCTTCTGTTACATAGAGTCTTGGGGCCACAATAAGTATGTTGCCAATTCAGGATTGATTGTGTCTGAGAATTTCAGGAACCATGGCCTCGCGCACCGGATCAAAGCCAAAGCCTTCAAGCTTTCAAGAAAGAAATTTCCGCAGTCCAAACTCTTCGGGCTGACAACCAGCCTCGCGGTGATGAAGATCAATTCCGCGCTGGGTTACCGCCCGGTAACCTTCTCAGAGCTGACAGACGATGAGAAGTTCTGGCAAGGATGTCAGAGCTGCGTGAATTACGAGATCCTGGAAAGCAAGAATTTCAAGAACTGCCTGTGTACTGGGATGCTCTTTGACCCTGAAGAGAAGAAAAGGAACTGGGAAAAGAAAAGAAAGCAAATCAAAGCCAAGGTCCAGTCCTGGGTAAAGCCTTCAGGCAAAAAAACCAAAATATGAAGAAAGTTGTACTTGCATTTAGCGGAGGGCTAGATACTACCTATTGTGCGATCTGGTTACAGCAGCAGGGTTTCGACGTTACGACAGTCTCTGTTAACACGGGAGGTTTTAATGAGGGGCAAGTGATTGCGCTTGCTCAAAAGGCCAAGGATCTCGGTATCAAGCAACACAAAATGCTCAATGTGGAGCAGGCGTACTACGATCAGTGCATCAAATACTTAATCGCTGGCAATATCCTCAAGAACAATACTTATCCTCTGTCAGTCTCCGCAGAACGCGTTTTTCAGGCGACCGCAATTGCTGGGTATGCTCGGGACATGGGAGCGGATGCGATCGCACATGGTAGCACGGGAGCTGGCAATGATCAGGTACGCTTCGACATGGTCTTTAATACCCTGTATCCTGAAGCTGAGGTGATCACACCGATCCGGGATCAGCAACTGTCCCGAGAGGAAGAGATCGACTTCCTCAAAAAGCATGGTGTAGCAGGCGACTGGGCCAAGGCCCTTTACTCCATCAATGAGGGACTATGGGGGACGTCAGTGGGCGGCAAGGAGACACTGACTTCGGACCAATACTTGCCTGATGATGCTTTTCCCTCTCAGTTGCAGTTGGACAGTTCTGAGGAGGTGACGATCGGTTTTGAGTCAGGCGAGCCAAGCGCCCTGAATGGAGACAAGATGGATCCTGTGTCTTGTATCAAGCGCCTCAATGCACTTGCGCAGAACTACGCTGTGGGCCGTGATATCCACGTGGGTGATACGGTCATCGGGATCAAGGGCCGTGTTGGGTTTGAAGCTGCCGCGCCCTTAGTGTTGATCAAAGCGCATCATGCCCTCGAAAAGCACGTATTGTCGAAGAATCAATTGCTCATGAAGGACCAGTGGTCGATTCCCTACGGCAACTACCTTCACGAGGGGCTTTTCCTGGATCCCGTGATGAGAGACATTGAAGCTTTCTTGGCCAGTACTCAGCAAAAAGTCACTGGCGAGGTGCGGGTCTTGCTGGCGCCTTATCGCTTCACTGTCCTTGGTATCTCATCACCCTATGATCTGATGCAGTCCGAGTTTGGGAAGTATGGAGAGATGAATACTGGTTGGTCAGGCGAAGATGTTAAAGGCTTCTCCAAGATTTTCGGCAACCAGGCCATGATCTATCACAAAGTACATACGAGCAAGAAGTAATGGATTAAGCGGAAAGGAATGGCGAAAATCAAAGTAGGCATATACGGAGCGGCAGGATACACCGCAGGAGAGCTCATCCGGTTGCTGGTCCATCATCCGGATGTGGAGCTGAGCGTAGCTCAAAGCGAAAGCCAGGCCGGCAAAGCGGTCGATGAGGTACATACTGACCTCATAGGTGATATCGACCTTGCTTTCGAGAGAGAATTGGAGTTTGAGCCGTTGGACGTATTGTTCTTATGCAAGGGACACGGTGAGTCCACGACTTTTGTCAAGGAGAACGGTGGCAAGCTGGAGGGGCTTAAGTTGATTGATTTGAGTCACGACTTCCGTGCGCGGAGCAATGACCAAGGGTTTGTCTACGGTCTTCCGGAAATCAACAAGGCAGAGATCTCTCAGTCGTCACGGGTCGCAAACCCGGGTTGCTTTGCGACCTGTATCCAGCTGGGTCTGCTCCCCGCCGCTCAGCATCAGCTGATCGATGGACCTGTGAACACCTCAGGCATTACCGGTAGTACGGGTGCAGGACAATCGCTAACGCCCACTTCGCACTTTTCCTGGCGCAACAACAACATCAGCGTCTACAAGGCATTCACGCACCAGCATCTATCGGAGATTCGAGAGAGTTTGGTCCAATTGGATGGCCGGTATGCAGAGCCGATCCATTTTATTCCATATCGTGGCAACTTCACGAGAGGCATCATTACGACCTCATACTTCCCATGTGATGCGACCTTGGAGGTGGTTCGGTCTTATTACCAGGCGTTTTATGCCGATCATCCATTTGTACGAGTGGTTGATCAGAATCCGGACGTGAAACAAGTGGTCAATACCAATAAGGTGCTCATTTATCTGGAGAAACACGCAGACCAATTGATGGTGATAAGTCTCATCGATAACCTATTGAAAGGGGCCTCTGGTCAGGCCTTACAAAACATGAATTTGATGTTGGGCCTGGAGGAAGAGACCGGCTTGCTTCTCAAATCAACCGTTTTTTGAATGAAAACAAAAGTCGCAGTAATTGGGGCCGGCAACTTGGGTCAGGCCATTGCCGAAGGGATTGTCGCTAAGGGGCTTCGCTCGTCTGACGAGATCCTGTTGACACGTCGGTCAAAAGCATCGATGCAACACCTGGTCGATCGAGGGTACAAGGTAAGTGACGACAACGTCGCGGCAGCCAGCGAGGCGGGTTTCATATTTCTATGTGTACAGCCTAAGCAGCTCGAGGGTGTCTTGTGGGAGATCAAACCTCACTTATCTGAGGGGCAGGTATTGGTTTCTGTCATTACTGGCATCTCGACGGATAAGATTTATGAGGGAGTGTCCCGGGACATTGCCGTCATACGAGCCATGCCCAATACAGCTATTGCCATTGGGGAGTCCATGACCTGCATTGCCGGAAATGGGGTAGCGTCTCATTTACTAGAGGAGGTAAAGGAGATGTTCGAATCCCTCGGGCAGGTCTTGATCATCGAAGAGCGATTGATGAAAGCTGCGACGGTGCTCGGTGCGAGCGGGATTGCATTCTTCATGCGGTACCTCAGAGCCGCTACCCAGGGAGGGATAGAAATGGGATTCCATCCTGAGGAGGCCCAAAAGATTGCGGTACAAACCGCAAAAGGAGCTGCTCGGCTCATTTTGGAAAATAAGAATCATCCGGAGGTAGAGATTGACCGGGTCACCACGCCTCAAGGCTGCACGATTGCTGGCCTGAATGAGATGGAGCACCAAGGCCTCAGCTCTGCCTTGATCAAAGGCCTACTTACATCTTTCGAGAAAATAAATAGTATCAGCTCATGAAGCCACTACCTGTATACCCCGTCTATGATATTGAGCCTGTACGCGGGGAAGGCGCCTACATTTGGGACAGCAAAGGCGATCGGTACCTTGATTTCTATGGAGGGCATGCCGTCATATCGATCGGCCATTCCCATCCGCACTATGTCAGGAGGATCAGTGAGCAGCTTAGTAGGATCGGTTTCTACTCTAATTCTGTTAGGATGCCCATTCAGGAGCAGTACGCGCAGAAACTAGGCGAGTTGTCCCCCTACGATGACTACGACTTGTTCTTGTGCAACTCGGGCGCTGAGGCAATGGAGAACGCGATTAAGGTTGCGGCCTTCAATAGCAAAAGGAACCGAATCATCGTCTTTGAGAAAGGTTTCCATGGCCGCACCTCGATGGCAGTCAGCTGCACTGACAATGATCGGATCAGGACCCAATTTGACAATACCGCGCAGATTCAGCGGCTACCTCTCAATGATTTGGATCGCTTGGAGAAAGCGTTCGATGAAGACGTTGCAGCCGTTATCGTCGAAGGCATATTGGGGATTGGGGGAATACACGTTCCCACGCCTGCCTTTCTACAAAGAATTCGATCACTCTGCGATCAATACCAGTCGGTCATGGTGATGGACGAAGTTCAATCTGGAGTCGGTCGTAGTGGTAAGTTTTTTGCTCACGAGTGGGGTGGAGTCAAGCCAGATGTGATCGCCTTGGCCAAAGGAATGGGCAATGGTTTTCCAATCGGCGGAGTATTGGTAAGGCCTGAGATGGAGGCTTGGAAAGGAATGCTCGGAAGCACCTTTGGTGGCAATCATTTGGCGTGTGCAGCAGGCTTGGCCGTGTTGGAGGTGATAGAAGAGGAGTCCTTGCTCGACAATGCGCTGCGGCGGGAAGAGGAGTTACGTACAAAGCTTAACGATATCCAAGAGATTAAGGAGATCCGTGGGCATGGACTGATGCTCGGATTGGTGTTTGATATTGCCATTGCGGAACTGCGAAAGTCACTGGTTTTTGACCATAATGTGTTCACCGGATCATCTTCCGAACCCAATGTACTTCGACTTTTGCCACCGCTCTCAATTGGTAGTACTGAGATTGATATGTTTGTCGAAGGACTAGAAACAGCCCTTCGCAATCTTCAGGTCTCACAACCCCCTGTGCAAGTATGAAGCACTTTTTGTCGGTAACTGATGTCTCTGATATTCAAGCGCTGGTTGCCAAAGCCAACGAAGCCAAAAGCGATCCGTGGCGGCACGAAAGCCTCGGACATCACAAGACGCTTGGGTTATTATTCTTCAATCCGAGCCTACGTACGCGGTTGAGCACAGTCAAAGCAGCGCAGCACCTTGGAATGAAAGTGCTGGTGATGAACGTATCGCAAGATTCGTGGCAATTAGAAACGGAAGATGGGGTGGTCATGGATGGCGGCAAAGCGGAGCACGTGAAGGAAGCGGCAGCCGTAGTCGGCCAGTATTGTGACATCATTTCGGTCCGTTCTTTTCCAACCCTGGTGGATCGGGAAGCAGATTACGCGGAGAAGTTGCTACATGCTTTTGTGAATCACTCCGGAAGGCCGGTAGTCAACATGGAGTCATCCACCGTGCACCCGCTACAGTCATTAGCAGATGTCCAAACGATCGAGGGAAACCGGTTGACAGATCGCCCCAAAGTGGTGATGTCCTGGGCGCCGCATATCAAGGCGCTGCCTCAAGCCGTTCCCAACTCCTTTGCTCAGTGGATGGCACAAATGGACTATGACTTTGTGATCACGGCTCCAGATGGGTTTGAGCTGGCGGAAGCATTTACGAACGGGGTGCAGCAGACTGCAGACCAGGAGGCTGCACTCAAGAACGCGGACTTTGTGTACGTAAAAAATTGGTCGTCTTTCCACGATTATGGCGCGGTAGGCCGATTTCCTGATTGGTGCATCGATGGCGAGAAGATGGCCTTGACGAACAATGGACGTTTCATGCATTGTCTGCCGGTACGACGCAATGTTGTGGTATCGGATCAAGTGCTGGATGATCCCAGGGCACTGCATCTTGAGCAGGCGAATAACCGGCTTTGGGCTGCACAAGCCGTACTGCAGTCTATCTTGGAGGATCTATGAGCAAAAGCTTGTCTCTTTATGTGGTAAAAGTGGGTGGCGCCGTCCTGGAACAGGAGGCGGATCGGAAGTCGTTCTTGGCTGACTTTGCGGCGGCGTCGTCGCAGAAGGTACTGGTGCACGGAGGGGGTCGGCGTGCCACCTCAGTGGCCAAAGCTTTGGACGTGGAAGCACCCATGGTGAATGGCAGGCGTATTACGAATGATGAAATGCTTGAAGTCGCTATGATGGTGTACGGAGGGTTGATGAATAAGGGTTTGGTGGCGGAGCTTCAAAGCTTGGGGTGCAATGCCTTGGGTATGACCGGCGCTGATGGCAACTTGATCGAGGCCCACAAGCGACCCGTCCGAGACGGCATCGATTACGGCTGGGCAGGCGACGTTGATCAGGTGAATGCGGATTTCTTGAGTACGCTTTTGAGTGGCGGCATCACGCCGGTCTTAGCTCCTTTGACCCACGATCGTGAGGGCCAGATGCTCAATACCAATGCCGATACCATTGCAAATGAAGTGGCCATTGGCTTGAGTGGTCAATTGAAAGTTCATCTCATTTATCTCTTTGAGCAGCCCGGTGTTATGGAAGACCTAAGTGACGAAAAGTCCATCATTCGACATTTGAATCCTAGCGGATATCAGGTGCTGAAGTCCAATGATAAGATCCACAGCGGTATGATACCCAAATTAGACAACGCATTTCTGGCGCTTGATCGCGGAGTCAGTTCGGTGAGGATTGGCCGATTTGACCGGTTAGCTGAGATCATGTCACCGACTTCTGACGAGTACACCCTTATACAATCGGCATGAGCATTGAACAACTCTTTGATTCATCCCTTGCCTTGTTACAGGACCTCATTCGCATTCCAAGCCTGAGTAGGGAGGAAGATAAGACCGCCACGTGCATCGATCATTTCCTGCAACAGGCAGGAATCGAAACGCGCCGCGAAGGAAACAACATCTGGGCCTTTAATCGCCTCCATGATCGGGAAAAGCCCACGGTATTGCTAAACTCTCACCATGACACGGTGAAGCCGAATGCTGGCTATACCAAAGACCCCTTTTCACCCGAGATAAGTAACGGTAAGTTGTACGGTCTGGGTAGCAACGATGCTGGCGGATGTCTCGTGAGTTTAATGGCGGCGTTCAGGCACTTCTACGAAGATGAGCAGCTGCCTTTTAACATCTGCCTTGCGGCAACTGCCGAGGAAGAGATTTCCGGGAGGCAGGGAATCGAGTCCATTCTGCGCTACTTGGGTCATTTGGACTATGGTATCATCGGGGAGCCAACGGAAATGAAAATGGCGGTTGCCGAAAAAGGCTTGATGGTACTCGACTGCGTTGCGAAAGGGAAATCCGGGCACGCCGCAAGGGATGTGGGCGTAAATGCTATTTATGAGGCGCTTGGCGATATTGATTGGTTTCGCTCTTACCAATTCGATAAAGTTTCAGAATACCTTGGACCCATCAAAATGTCCGTGACCCAGGTCAAGGCAGGCTATCAGCACAATGTAGTGCCTGACAAGTGCGAGTTTGTGGTGGACGTCAGGACAACGGATGCCTTCACCAACGAGGAAGTACTCGAGATCGTAAGAGATGCCGTTACGTCGGTCGTGGAGGCGCGTTCTACCAGGTTACGACCCTCATTTATGCCCGCCGAGAGCCCCATTCGCAAAGCCGCTGATCAACTGGGAATCGAAGCTTTTGGATCGCCTACGACTTCAGATCAGGCGATTATTCCGATCCCGACCATCAAGATGGGACCGGGTAGATCAGAGCGATCTCACACACCCGACGAATTTATCTTTGTTGAGGAAATCAGAAGTGGCATCGAGGGCTACATCACCTTGATTCATACGCTTAAGCAGTTCTTTTAATCATTGTATTGAAATCCACCTACCTATGAAACTCTGGCAGAAGGGCGAAGACATCGACCAGTTCTTTGAAAAATTCACCATAGGCAAAGACCGAGAACTGGATCTTTACCTTGCAAAACACGACGTTGTTGGTTCGCAAGCCCATGCAAAAATGCTGGGCAAGGTCGGCTTGCTTTCAGAGAAGGATGCAGAGCAGTTGGTAGACGGTTTGGAGGCCATCGGCAAAGAAGTCGCG